>CANKCT010000093.1 GCA_947480465.1 Actinomycetota bacterium | reverse complement strand
TAGCGCGTAATTTTGAGCGATCAGTTAATCGAACTTCTTTTTTCGAGACTGTATTTGGATCTACATCTGAATAGCGACGTGTTTTTGGAGCGCCTTCTGATTTAGTTACGCCCGACTTTGAAAGCGCAGCAGCACCTTTACGTGCATTCTTTTGCGCAGTTGTGTGTCGCGCTTTAGGGTCAGCTGCTTTAAATGCAGCAGCTTTCTTTGAACGCTTTGGCTTACCAACTGATGCAGCGCGACGAGCTTTTCCAGGCGCGGGAGTACGTGGTTGTAGAGACATAGAAATGCATACCAATCGAGACGACAAGCGCGTCTCGGGTTTGACTGGCGATTGCCGTCAGGGTCGTAATAAGACTCGCAAGTAGCGCTGCATTTGCGGCGCTTGGGGGGAAGTTCTTTGATGCGGTTGCATCAACGCGTTAATTCTACCGTGAATTCTAGATTTTATTTACCACCATAAAAATCGTTGAAAATTGCTATCTTTCGCGGGTGCAAAAGAAGAATGCCTGGGTACACATATATATTGCTTTAGGTTTCGTATGGGGATGTTCTTTCATCTTCATAAAGTTAGGCCTGGAGTTCTTAACGCCCATAGGAGTTGCCTTTGGCCGTGTTTCCCTTGGAGCACTCACGCTTGTTATCTGGGCGAAGTTTAAAAAGATTCAATTACCGACAGATAAATTAATCTGGTTTCACTTATGGATTGTTTCACTTTTGCTAAACGTCATTCCTGGAGTTCTCTTTGCAGTCGCTGAAACCCAAGTGACCTCGATCTTGGCTGGAATTATCAATGCAGTTACACCTCTTATGACATTGCTTGCCATCATGATTGCTTTTCGTGAAGAACGGCCAAAAAACTTTCAAGTGCTTGGTCTTATTCTGGGATTTGTAGGAGTTTTGACAGTGCTTGGAGTTTGGCAGGGGCTTGGCAATAATCCAGTTGGAGCCGTATTAGCGCTTCTGTTAGCGGTAACTTGTTATGGAATTTCATTTCCGTATTCACGCAAATTTGTCTTACCTAGAAAGCTTCAACCAGAAGCCATGGCCGCAGTACAAGTTTCTGCAGGTGCGATAACCCTCTTGCCATTTTACTTAGTAGATGGGATTGCAAAAGATAACTATCGCCCGGGCCCAGTATTTGCCATGATCGCATTAGGTGTATTTGGGAGTGGCTTTGCATATATCTGGAACTTTAGAATCATGGAGGCTGCAGGTAGTGCGATTGCCAGCACAGTCACATATGTAACACCTGTTGTCGCAGTTATTGTAGGAATAATTTTTCTTGGTGAAGGTGTTACTTGGTATGAACCAGTTGGTGCTGCAATAGTTCTATTAGGTGCTGCAATCGGGCAAAACCGAATTATTTTATTTGATAGAAAATCCAACAGGTAGTTCGAGTCGATTTTCGCGCAGTAATGCTTCATTTGTAAGAATGGCACGGGTTGAGTCATCTGCAACAATCACTCCTGCATTAAGGATTAGCGATCTTTCACACAACTCGAATGCATATGGCAGATCATGGGTGACCATGACCATGGTGATATCTAACGATCGCAAGATATCCGCCAGTTCGCGCCGACTAGCGGGATCTAGATTTGAAGATGGCTCATCCAGCACGAGAATCTCTGGCTTCATAGCTAAAACTGTTGCAACCGCTATGCGTCGACGTTGGCCGAATGAGAGATGGTGCGGTGGGCGTTCTTTGTATTCATACATTCCCACCAATTCCAAAGTTTGATCAACGATCAGATCCAACTCCGCGCCGCGCTTGCCCATGTTGTACGGGCCAAATGCAACATCCTCGGCCACGGTTGGCATGAAGAGCTGATCATCAGGATCCTGAAAAACAATTCCAACTTTTGATCGAATCTGCTTTATAACATCCTTGTTCTTGGAATCCACCAATTGCCCAGCGACGTGCACAGTTCCGTGCGCAGTCGGATGAATGCCATTCATGTGCATGACTAAAGTTGTTTTTCCTGCCCCATTAGGACCTATAAGCGCAACTCTTTCACCCTTGGTAATTGAGAGATTCACTCCATAAAGAGCCTGATTTCCATCGGGATATGCAAATGCCAACTCTTGTATATGCAAACTTGGAGTACTCATGCCTAGAATCCTAACGCCGTAGTAGCGAGCAAAATCATTGCAGCAACAATAGGAAGTGTCATTGAAAGTAACCAAATCCCACCAGAAATATGTGGCGGTTCATCATGCGGCAGGACACCTTCATATCCTCTGGAAAGCATTGCAAGATGTACTCTCTCTCCACGTTCATATGATCGAATAAAGAGTGCACCAGCCGCAGTTGATAAAACTTTCCAATGCTTAATCCCAGTTGCCTCAAAACCGCGCGATTCGCGTGCAATTTTCATTCGTTCCATTTCATCATTTACTACGTTCACATACCTCAACATAAATGATGCTATTTGAACCATCAGCGGTGGCAGTTTTAATCTCTCTAGACCACGCAAGATTTCACGCGCAGTTGTGCTTGTTGAAAGAATAATTGCAGTGATAACACCGATTGTTCCTTTTGTGAGTATCCCAGCTCCGGCCAGCAAGCCTTCTCTATATAGATTGATTGACCCAATCTGAAACCTTTCGCCCGTTCCAAAAAATGGCATCAAAATGGCAAAGAAAACAAAAGGGATCTCAATAAGTGCCCTTTTAAGTACAAGCAGAAGGGGAATCTTGGCGGCCCAGACAGTTACAAAAATTGCCAAGAAGTATCCAATAAATGACTGCCAACGAGTAATAGGCGTCGAAACACAGATGAGAATAAACATTAATGCCGCAACAATTTTGGCATGTGAAGGAAGCGAGTGGATTAAGGAGTGTCGATGTAGATAAAGCCGCTCGCCAACATCATGGCCGTGATGATGCGCTCGGTTATCGGTTTCTATTTTCTAACCTTTGATTTGCGTGCAATTAATTGAAACAAAATACCACCAACTAGGGCAGTACCAATTACACCAATCACTCCGGCGAAACCAACGGAAGCTCTCTCATTACTGATTCCTGTTACTTTATAATCAGCCAACGTGCTTTCAGAGTTTGTATGTACTTTAGCCTTGTCAATAAAACCAATTTCACTTGCAACTTTTTCTAAGCCATCGGGCGAGGAAGATGCATAAAAAGATACAACTCCAGCTAAGAATAGAGATATCAGCAATCCCGTAAGTAGAAATTTTCTGTGATTAACCATTCCTGATCTCCAATTTTGGCGCAACATTTTTCCACCCAAAAACCAAATCGCTGCGACTTGCCAACACGGCACTAACAGTTAAGCCCGTAATAATTGCTTCTCCAATTCCTATAAGCACATGTGTACCAACCATGGCACTTAAAACTGTTGAAACTGGAAAAGTCGCTGTTGCGCCTAATGCATATTGGACGGTGAAACCAATAGCGGCCGCCGGAACTGACATTGCACCAGCAATTGCAGCGGCAATACTTATGGAAGATTTATTTTTTGGTAGCACTTTTCGAATTAATAAGAAAACCGTATATCCCACCCAAACGCCAATGATTCCCATGTTGAATACATTTAATCCAATTGCTGTTAGACCGCCATCAGCAAATAAGAATCCTTGCATTAACAAAACTACAGTTAAAGCTAAAGTCGCCGCCCACGGTCCAACTAAAACTGCAGCAAGCGCACCGCCAAGCAGGTGACCACTCGTCCCTGCAGCGACCGGAAAATTGAGCATTTGCACCGCAAAAATAAAGACCGCAGTCAACCCAGCGAGTGGGGCGCTCTTTTCGTCAAGTTGATTTCGGGCACCTTTAAGAGCGATAGCAACACCGGCAGCGGCTAGTCCACCAAAGACTGCCGAGGTCTGGATATCAATAAACCCGTCCGGGATATGCATAGGAAAATGTTAATGCAAACCGTTTGCATCTGCATCTTGAGGCTTACCCAACCTTGAAATCCACAATTAGCCCGTGGCGCGAGCTAATTTCCCTGCTCGTTTTTAAGCCAATCCGTATAAGTTTCTAGCATGAGCGAAGAAGACGATATGGAAGAAATCATCACAGAGGAGATGCTCTGGGATCGAATTCCTGAAGTCGATGGCGAAGAGCGTGCAAGCACGTACTACGAGCTCAGTGCAAGAATTTACGCTCGTGGACAGTATGACGAGGCATTAGCGCTCGCCGAAACTGCGAGAGATATTTACTCAACTCTTGGTGCCAATGCCCCTAGTGAAGGTTTAGCTCAAGCTTATTCCGCAATCGGCTATAACCTTAATCAATTAAAACGGATGGATGAAGCTGCAACTGCAATGAGTAAGGCAGTTGAAATTTTACGTGAGAACAAATCTCCTATTGCCCTTGAACTTGCTTGCACACTTGG
>CANKCT010000092.1 GCA_947480465.1 Actinomycetota bacterium | reverse complement strand
GGGTGACCAATCGCTGGTTTGCCATCTATTTCGCCAAAAAATGCATTCATCTCAGGCATCGCCCGAACCGCTTTAATCATTGCATAGGCGATGATGTGAGTGAATGAAACTTTTCCACCGCGCGCACGCTTCATATGATTATTTATGACAATGCGATTATCAATCATTAACTTAGCTGCAACTGCTCGCACAGATGTGGCAGTTGGAACCGATAGTGATGCTTCCATGCTTTGCACAACTCGCGCAGATACTCCACGTAAAGGTTCAAGCGTTGATGCACTTGGCGTGATTAAAACTGGGACGGGCTTAACAATTGGATCGGCAGGTGTTGGCTGCGGTGTAGCGGTATCTCGAACAATCGGTTGAGGAGTTGATAGAGGTTGTGCTGGTGGTGTTGGCGATTGCTGCGATTGAGTAGCTGGTGCCGCAACTTCTGCACTCTCTTGCACTACAGCTGCGGTTGATTCAATCGGTTTGTCCATTTTTTGCTGTGCTTTAGGAATCGGTGGCACACCTTTAGAAACAGAATGTGCTGAAGCATCTGAAACGTTCGTCGGGCTTACTGCTCCGGGTGAAGTAGACGAAGAGGATTGAGGTTTATTGGTTTTAAAGTATTCAACCCATGCTGAATCAACTGACGCTGGGTCTGCTAAATACTGCTCGTACATTTCATCGACGAGCCAATCATTTGCACCAAAATCCTGTGCCGACACTGGCGAACTCCTTCTTGGCGTGAATGTGGGCTAAGCCTATCGGCACAGCCGCCTTGCTCCGAACCCCTCAACGCTTAATCTGCCGCGAGATAGGCCACATTATGAAAGGGTTTTATTCCGGAATCGCACGCAACGCAGCCAGCAGAGTTGCGGCGGCAAGCATGGCCAGTGGAACTGCAACAATCCAGAGGCCAGCTTGAACTTGGTAAGAGACAACTCCGAGTGCGATGAGGTTGGCCAGTACAGCTGGAGCTCGACCAAAGTATTTTCCACGGCGGTAACCAAATGCAGAGGCGGCCAATCCCCCGCTGCCGAGGGCGGCAAAAAGAAGATCTCCTAGTAGAGGTAGAAATTCAAAACTATCGGCCCGTAGAGCAAGAAGTATGAGCCATAACCCCAGTGCGGCAATAACTGCAGATTCAATCAACAATAGGGATGCCACTAGTGCGCGGGCCTTCGCCGCCTTGGAAGGATTCTGTGTCATGGAGGAGAGATTAACTCATGGGGAGCATAGAAACCCACTTTTCTCGCATGACGGAATCCATGATTCGCAAACACATTTAGCATCCCCGCCATTTTTTTATGAACAACTTCGAAGACAAATCGCGGTATCAAAACGAAGAAAAATAAGTTTTGGACTCGTAAAGATATCGTTTATGCGAGAACCGGTGAATTCAATTGTAGATTCAGTAACTGCCGAAGACATTTTACGCTTCTCTTGTGAATTAAGACTTCTCACACGAACCGAGGATTGTATTGGACGACTCGGACTCAGTGAATGCGTGATTTTAGTCAGTGATGGGGAATTGGCTGCTCAAAATCTTGTTTTGCGCCTCCAAACATCAACTTCGCTAAATTTGAATGGTGCATTGGATATTTGCATATCGATGGTCATATCTCAGCAGAATGAAATGGCACTTGAACTGCTTAATCGATTGGACTTCGAACCTTTATCCACTCATCCAACGCAATTGAGAAGAGCAAGTCAGCCAGACAGTTAGATTCCCAGCATGGACCTAGACACAGATGTAACTTTTGGTGCTCTTTCAACGTTTATGCGCGATCCAACAATTGAAGAAATTTGGATTAATTCTCCTGAGCGAATCTTTATCGCACGAGCAGGAAAAAGTGAACTTACAAATCTAGTTTTAAACTCCGATGAAGTGCGAAATATAGTTGAACGTGCCCTTCTTTGGAGCGGGCGCAGATTAGACCTTTCACATCCATTTGTTGACGCGCGATTACCTGATGGATCACGTCTACATGTCGCAATCCCAGAAATTACCGCTGCACATTGGGCAGTCAATATAAGGAAACATTTAATGCGAAACCTAGGAATTGATGATTTGGTCCTGCGTAATGTGATGACACCTTTAATCGCAACTACACTAAAAAACTCGGTGCATGCTGGACTAAACATCCTTGTAAGTGGTGGAACTCAGGCTGGAAAGACAACCATGCTTAATGCTCTTGCTGGTGCTATCCCCCGCAGTGAACGAGTTGTAACTATTGAGGAGGTTTTTGAGCTCAGCCCACAACTACCTGATGTAGTTGCACTTCAGACGCGAAGCGCGAATTTGCAAGGTGAAGGAGAAATCCCACTGCGTAGGTTAATTAAAGAGTCCCTTCGCATGCGGCCCTCCCGAATAATTGTTGGTGAAGTCCGTGAAGCAGAGGCTTTAGATCTGCTGATTGCTCTTAACTCTGGACTTCCGGGGATGGGAACGCTTCATGCTAACTCACCAAGAGATGCAGTAATTAAACTTCAAACACTTCCACTACTGGCAGGTGAAAATATCTCACATAAATTTATTGCGCCAACAGTTGCATCAGCTTTCGATTTAATTGTCCACGTCTGGTTAGATCAACACGGTTTTCGGCGTATTAAGGAAGTTTCCGCACTCACTGGACGTTACGAAAATGATCGCGCCGAAATTGAAACACTTTGGCTATGGGATGGGGTGGGCTACGTGCGTGGAATTGGCACTCTTCCGCACTCTGAAAGATTTGCTGCCATTGGGTTACCTCTCGAAAATTGGTGGCGACAATGAGAATTTATCTTCGCACGAGTGTCTTTTCGATTATGGCAACAATTATTACTTTACTTTTTACGCATACAATCTCAATTGCATTGGCCTTTGGTGCGCTAGTTGCTGGAATCGTATTCATTACTTTACGTGGCAAAAATCAACAGACTGAATCATCACTAATCGCAGCTTGGCCTGAAGTAATAGACCATCTAATGTCAGGAATTCAATCTGGCTTATCTCTTACTGAATCTCTAGCTGATTTATCTACGCGTGGTCCAGAAATTCTGCGACCTGCTTTCACAGATTTTCGAAACTCTCTTTATAAGCATGGTGATGTTGGTGAAGCGATAGGAGAGCTTAAATCCTTGTTTCACCATCACGGAAGTGACCAAATATTCGAAGCACTCCTGATCTCCAAGAGCCTTGGTGGGAGTGAATTACTCGCTATTCTCAGAACTCTTGGGGATTTTCTTCGCCAAGATTTAGCGCTTCGGCGCGAAATTGAAGTTAAGCACAGTTGGATAAAGAATTCTGCTCATTTATCTGCAGCGGCACCTTGGATGCTTCTACTGCTGCTATCGACCCAAGAGACTACTGCGGCTGCATATTCAACTCCTACTGGAGGCGCAATATTGTTTGCGGGATTAATCATGACTGCAATTGCATATATCTGGATGAATCACCTCGGCCACCTACCGCAAACACCTCGAGTATTTACTGGAAATGAAAGTGGTACGCATTAATGCTAACAATCATCAGCGTTTCAATGCTCTTTGCGATTCCAGGAGCATTAGTTTTTGCTATGGATTCAGAATTCCATCCAATCAAAGAGCTGGGCAAAAGAGTTGCTGCCAGAATCTCTCGTACGCGCGATAAAAGTGATGTGCATCTGAGATTAGAAGAGCTGGGAAAGAGTTCCGAAAAAGACTATGAGAGATTTCGAATACAGCAGTTCGGGTATTCAGGTGCAAGTTCTGCCTTAGTCCTAGTTCTCCTTCTCATAACAAACCACTCTCTTTTTATGGCCACAGGTCTCGCCGTTCTTACAAGTGTGTTGCTCTTTGTCGGCATTAACAAAGAGCTATCAACGCGAATTAAAAAGCGTCGCCTCAAAATCGAAGCTGAATTTCCAGCAATAATTGAGATGCTTACTTTGGCGATTGCTGCAGGTGAGACCCCGTTAAGTGCCATGCTTCGAATCGCTGAATCAGCTGATGGCGAACTTTCAAAGGAGTTCGCAACTGTTATCGCTGCCGTGCGATCTGGGGAACCACTTCATTCCAGCCTTGATGCCATGGGTCGCCGCGTTAAATCTGTAATGATTCGCAGGTTCATTGATGCAATAGTCACTGCAACCCTGCGTGGTGCCCCTCTCATTGAGGTTTTATCTCGACATGCAATTGAAGCTCGCGCAAATCAGCGAAATATAGTGATGAACGCAGCTGGTAAGGCTGAAATCTCGATGATGATTCCAGTTGTATTCCTTATCCTGCCGATCTCAATCCTCTTTGCACTTTGGCCATCGCTTACAAATCTCAATCTGTTTGCAAGTTGATAATTTAAGCCGCTTCTCTTTCCCGCTCAGCAACTTCACTAGCAGTAGGACGGCCAGCTTTGCGCTTGCGTGCAATGACGCGACCATCTTCAAATAGTTCGCC
>CANKCT010000091.1 GCA_947480465.1 Actinomycetota bacterium | reverse complement strand
TCCTTCAGAGATAACTATCTGGGCAGCTGGCGTTAAAGGTGAGCCTGCCAGCGAAAAATTAAATCTTCCGCTAGTCAGTTCACGCATTGATGTTGATAACACATTACAAGTTAAGAATTACCCCGGCATTTTTGCTATCGGTGATGTCGCAGGTTTCGCTGGAAAGGATGGACGACTACTCCCTATGGTTGCCCCCGTTGCAATGCAACAGGGACGCTTTATTGCCAAGCAAATAAAGCGCTTAGCTAACGGACAAGCATTAGAAGATTTCAAATACATTGATAAAGGATCAATGGCCACCATCGGTCGTCATAAGGCAGTTGTTGAAGTGAAAAATTTTCGAATGGCCGGAATCCCAGCTTGGTATGCCTGGCTATGGTTGCACTTGTTCTACTTGGTAGGCGGTCGCAATAAGATTGGCACTATGGCTGACTGGACGTGGAACTATTTAACTTTTGACCGAGGCAACCGTCACATTATGGATTCCATGTAATGCCAGATTATGTAAACCTACGTGGTCATCAGGTATATAACTATGAGTGGGAATCTGATGGCGAAGCTGTAGTTTTATTGCACGGTGGCTTGAGTAAAACATCTAGCTGGAACTACTTACTAGTCCCACCGCTTGAAGACGAATTTCATGTGTTTGGTTATGACCGAACTGCACATGGTTTTACTGGCGATCAAAAAGGAAGTCTTCACTTTGATTTTCAATGTCAAGAAGCGATTGCATATTTAGAGGATGTGGTGCGCGAGCCAGCTCACTTGATTGGTTATAGCGATGGAGGAATCATTGCCCTGATGGTTGCAATTAAAAGACCTGAATTAGTGAAATCTATTGTTGCAATTGGGGCTAATTATCATTACAGCGCAGCATTAAGTGAGTTCGAAGAAGCTTTTGTATCCGAGGAAGATCAAGCTGAATACAACTTGATCTCCCCCGATGCACCGCATACTTTGCTGGAAAAGAAGTTACGGATGAACCAAATTTGGAAGACTGAACCTGACATTCCTTTGAGTGATATTGCGAAAATTCAATGCCCGGTACTGGTAATGGCAGGTGATGACGATGTCATCAAACATGATCACACTATTTCTCTGTATGAAGCGCTGCCTTTAGGGCAATTAGCAATAATCCCTGGTACATCCCATGGATTGATTAAAGAAAAGCCAAACCTATCGGTCGCAGTTATTTTGCAATTTTTAGAGGACTTGAGCTATCCGATTACTCGCCAACCTATTCGGCGAGTTAACATTCAACCGGAGTAATTTTTCCAGTTGCAACATCATAAATTGCGCCACCCACAGATACTCCAGTATTGAGTAAACGATAACTTCGAACCATCTGGACATCTTCTTTGAGCGCTGCATATTGGTCAGCAACGGTTTTAAATTCAAGTTCTGAGGTATCGATTCCATATTTTGAATCAATTTCACGGTGAATTTCAGCTTCATCAACTTGGGCCATTCGACAATTGGTATGGGGCATAATCAAAATTCTTTTAACGCCCAATAAATACGTTGCTAAAACCAAAGTACGTAAAACGTCATCGGTCACACGTGCACCAGCGTTCCGCAATATTTTGGCATCGCCGGACTTCATTCCGACAACCGATAAGGGGTTTATGCGAGAGTCCATGCAAGTAACTATGGCAAGACCTCTTTGGGCAACGCCAGTTAAACCAGAGTATTTAAATGTCTTTATGTATTCGTCATTTGCGGCTAGAGCATCAGAAAATTCATCATAAGGAAAAGTAGACATAAATTCCTCCTTAGAAAAACTGCGAGCCCCCCGTCAGGATTGAACTGACGACCTGCGCATTACAAGTGCGCTGCTCTACCACTGAGCTAGAGAGGCCTACGTGCGAACACGTATCAGTCTTGCGACCAGCGGTAATTATGGCAGTGAGTTTGAGAATCCTGAAATCGAGATCCTCAGGCGGGGTAGAGGGTAGGTTGCTCCTGTGAGATTAGGCGTACTGGATGTGGGTTCAAACACCATTCACCTACAAGTTATGGATGCTCACACTGGGGCTAGACCATCGCCAACTACTAACTTTAAAGTTGAACTGCGCTTAACGCAGTATCTCAATAAATCTGGCTCAATCTCAGTTGACGGTATCAAGTACCTGCATGAAGCCATTGCCGGGGCGGTTAATCATGCTCGCGAAAACAACACAGACGAGATTTTAGCTTTTGCAACCTCGGCCGTGCGAGAAGCAAAAAATGGCGCTCAAATCATTCAAGAAATTAATGAACGCCACCAGATAGATTTACAAATTCTTACTGGGGATGAAGAAGCACGCATGACGTTTCTGGCAGTTCGACGGTGGTTTGGTTGGTCAGCTGGCAAACTTTTGATGCTTGACATTGGTGGTGGTTCGCTAGAAATTGCATCTGGAGTTGATGAAAATCCCGAAGCAACGATTTCTTTACCACTTGGTGCGGCACGTTTAACTAGAGATTTTTTAAGTGGTGATCCCTACTCGACTAAAGATGTAAAATTTCTGCAAGACTTTGTCGCGCATCAGCTTGACGAAAACTTACCTGCAATTCTTCGAACTCATGATGCTAATCATTTTGTTGCAACGAGTAAGACGTTTCGCACACTGGCTAGAATTTCAGGTCATTGGTTCAATGAAAATTCAAAGTTCTTAGAACTTGCAAACTTAGAAGCAATGACCGCAAAACTGGCCAGCATGAGTGATAAAGCACGCGCAGAATTGCCAGGAGTATCTGCAAGTAGGGCACAACAAATTCTTGCTGGTGCAATAGTTGCACGCGCTGTCATGGATATTTTAGATATTGAAAAAGTTGAGATTTGTCCGTGGGCACTTCGTGAAGGAATTGTTTTACGCAGACTAGATTGGCTTCAAGGTTAATTTTAGGTTCCGGTGCTTAAGTTTTAGGAGCTTCCACCCAATCCACCGCAATGATTTCTCCATCACGGTGGTGAAGCACCCATGCTTCGCCAGGATTAAGCTCCTGTGCTAATTCTTTAAAGTTCTTCTTGCCAATCAATTTTTTGAGTAACTTAGGAAGAATGGGATTATGGCTACAAATAATCGCACTTTTACCGCGCTGCATGAGATCTTGGGCATAATCAAGTGCGGCTTCTTTATCTTTAGTGAAGCGATATTCACTCAAGTCGCTTGAAAATATTGGGTTCAAAGATAATGAACGCGTCATCGGTTCAACTGTTTCGATGCAACGTATTGCATCGGAGGAATGCACTTCTTCGATTGCGTAAGGTAAATAGGTTGATAAAAGTCGCTTCGCCTGAATCTGTCCGATATTCGCCAGTGGACGATCATCGTCATCGCCGTCCCAATCCTCGCGTTTAAGAGCTTTGGCATGGCGCAACAAAACTAGAGGCGTTGTACCAGTGCCAAACTCAAGAAAAAAGTCAACAATTGATTGATCATCTTCTAAGGTCAATTTCTTTCTTGCTTGACTTGGTGTAAGCCACAAAATCTCATCAACTTCGAGCGGGTCTGGTTTGCCTGTTGGTTCACCAATAGCTTGCGCAGACCAATACTTGACATGTTTTGTACTGCCTTCAACATGGTAAGTTGCAAAACCAAGCTCAGGACCAAAGACTGCCGAATATCCTGTCTCTTCCATAACCTCTCGATGTGCACAACCAATCATGGTTTCATTAGCATCCAGTTTTCCTTTTGGAAGTGACCAATCGTCATAACGTGGACGGTGAATTAGTGCGATCTCAACTTTTTTGCCTTTGCTCAGCCGCCATAAAACTGCACCGGCCGCATAAATTGTGGGCACTTGGTTATTCATCAACTACCCGTTATTCGCATACAGGTTAATGAACGTGTTGTGAACATCGACTAGCGAATTGCCATCGCCATCCGTGCTCTTCCTAGTCCACTCAGTACCCGTTAATTGCCAACTCGAAGTTTGGTCAGATAAGCCTAAATCTAGAATTTCTTGCAACCTCTGGTGATGTTCTTTTCTGACTACACGAACCAAGCTTTCAACACGACGGTCTAAGTTACGACCCATTAAGTCTGCGCTTCCGATCCAGTATTCATCATCACCGCCATTAATAAAATGGAAAATTCTCGAATGCTCAAGAAAGCGACCTAAAACCGATTTAACGGTGATGTTGTCTGAGACTCCCGGAATTCCTGGTTGCACTGCGCAAATTCCTCGAATAAGCAGTTCAATTTTTACACCCGCTTTTGAAGCTTCGTAAAGTTTCGCTACAAAATTTTCATCAAGTATTGAGTTCAGCTTAAACTGAACACCAGCTGGCTTACCCGCTTTTGCATTTTCTATTTCTCGATCTATACGTTCGGTTAGGCCAGAACGTAATGTTCGTGGTGCAACTAATAAGCGTGAATAAGTTGACTGTGGAGCAAATCCCGATAATTGGTTGAATAGTTTTGTTAGGTCTTCTGTGAGTTCAATTTCAGTACTGAGAATTCCAAGGTC
>CANKCT010000090.1 GCA_947480465.1 Actinomycetota bacterium | reverse complement strand
TTGGATCCCCGATTTGATCAATTGGAGGTTTGCTGGAAACGACAAATGGATCGTAACTGCCGAGATAGCCACCCTCTATTTTAACGATTGCGTTTTTATCCGTCGCAGCCCGTGCAGTGCGCACGGCGTACATCGTTGACTCTGTTCCACTATTTGTAAATCGAACTTGATCGATTCCGAATCGACGACAGATTCTTTCGGCAGCATCAGTTGAAATTGGTGATGGCGTTACAAATAGAGTTCCTGTCTCAAGTGCCTTTTTTACTTCTTCAACAATGACTGGATTAAGGTGGCCGGCAAGCATTGCGCCAAAGCCCATGGATAAATCAAGTAATTCACGCCCATCTACATCGGTCATCCAAGCGCCTTTAGCGCTGACGATTGAAATCGGATATGGATCCCAGTGTTGAAAGCTCGATGTCACGCCTAACGGAAGTGATTTAAAGGAGCGCTTACTTTCTTCAGCACTTTTACCGGTTTTCTGTGTGAAAAGCTCCCACTCTGATTTGAGGAGCATGGCAATTCTTTCGGGTGGAATCTCTACTGAAGTCGTAGGTGTAAATCTAAAAGTTTCCTTGTGATTTGTTTGTGTAATCATTGCAAAGCTTGTACGGCAAAGGTTTCAGCGTTTGAAACTCGTTTGAGAAGTACTCTCCCGGTTCGGTTTTTTAGTTCTTGCGAACTAAGGCTTAAGTATCTCATGCCATTTTTTAAATGCAACCCCCAAACCCCCCAGATTTTAGGGAAAAAGTATGTTTATTTCATAAAAAGTGCATTTAAACGTTTGGTTGTGAAAAAAAGTCCGCAAATAATCATAACTACGAAATACAAGGCATGGCCGAGTAAGGAAAAACTCAGATTACCTAGACATAGTCCCCGCACTAAATTGATTGCGTGGGTCAACGGCAAAAGATTTGCAACAAACTGCAACCACTGTGGGAAAACACTGAGAGGATAAAAAGAACCCGAGAATAGAAACATTGGCAACAAGAAAACATTGATTACTTCAAGTTGCTGAAAAGATGTTAAGTAAGAAGTAATTGCCATTCCAACTGATGCAAAACCAAAGGCAATTAAAACCGCAGCAGGAATAGCCAATAACCCCCATACACTTTGAATTAATCCAAGTGGTGCGACAACTCCCATAAAAGCACAGGCGTATGAGAAGCCTCGCAAGAGCGCCCAACCAATCTCACCCAGGGCTACGTCTAAAGGCCCCATTGAGGTGGCAAGCATTCCGTGATAAACGCGATCATGGTTGAGTTTGAAAAAAACATTCATCGTGGAGTCATAAATCGCTCCATTCATGGCACTTGTTGCAAGTAATGCGGGTGCAATGAAAGCTGCATATTGAATGTTTTGGCCACCAATATCAATTGTTGGCAAGAGTTTGCCAATGCCATAGCCAAATGAAAGCAAGTAAAGAACTGGTTCTACAAATCCAGAAAGAACAATCATCCAAGTTGAAGATTTAAATGCAATAAAACCTCGCTCTAGAAGCTGTGGCACCCGTCCGGAGTAAAAACGCTCACCGCGCTTTCCAATTCGAGCTTCGGCGATTGCAACGGCCATAGGGATAAACATTTATTTTGCCAATCTTCTAGTGAAAATTCGCGCTGAAAGTACAAGACCTACAACCAACATAACCGTGAGTATGGAAAAGTGAACTAAAACCATCGAGGCTGAGACTTCATGGCCGTAGGTTAAAAATCTCCCCAGCTCAGTTGCATGCCAAAGAGGTGAAATCCATCCAATCCACTGCAAAAAGAATGGCATCGAAGTTAAAGGAAAGAATGTGCCAGAGAATAAAAATAGCGGCATCATAATAAATCTTCCCAGGACTGTGAAAAAGATGTTTTCGTTTTCAAGTTTTGCAGCGACGGCCTGCATTAACGCACCAAATGAGACACCGGCAAAAATTGCGGTCGGAATTGCA
Organism: Actinomycetota bacterium; assembly: GCA_947480465.1. Classification (GTDB taxonomy): domain Bacteria; phylum Actinomycetota; class Actinomycetes; order Nanopelagicales; family Nanopelagicaceae; genus Planktophila. Next base: position 2,528 of record CANKCT010000090.1, on the reverse strand, counting down.
AGCCAAGCCTTCGGTGATTCTAAAGCTCCGAAAAGCCACATCACGAGAAAATAGAGTAATACCGTATAGACGGTGCGAAAGAGCGCCGCAAGAAAAACACCCAATGAAATCTGGCCACCGCTTAGCGGGGTTGAGTTCATAGAGTAAAAAACTTTGTACCACTTAAAACCTTCAAGCGTTGGAAAGACTGTTTCATCCATTGCATTTTGGATTGCTGCCTGAGCGAGTAAAGCGGGTGCTAGAAAGGTCAGATATTTAACACCATCAATCCCAGCACTACCGACATTTTTATCAATCAGACCACCCAGACCGATGCCGACTGAAATGAGGTATAAAGCAGGGTTGGCAACAGCGATAGCAATAATCATCCAGAACCATTTCAGCATGGCTCTAATACGCGCTTCTGCAACATATAAAGCTCCACGCATTTGTACTTGCGCAGTATTTACAAGTTTAGAAGAGCCCTGTCGGCTTGTTAGGAAAGTCATTATTCAATCAACGTTCTTCCTGTTAATCGTAAGAAGACGTCTTCTAAAGAACTTCTGCGAACCAAAGAAGTCTTTGGGTGAAGTTCTGCAGAATAGATTTGCTCGAGTAGTGCTTCACCATCATCGCTATACATTAAAATGCGATCAGGAAGCTCTTCAGTGCGCTCGCACATGGACCTCAACTTATTAGCTACTTCTTGATTTCGATCTGACCCAAAACGTACTTCAAGAACTTCTTTAGTTGAATAATCTTTGATAAGCGAAGCAGGGCTGCCTTCAGCCATAATGTTTCCCTTATCCATAACAATTAATCTGTCGCAAAGTTGTTCAGCTTCATCCATGAAGTGAGTTGTAATAACAAGTGTCACACCTTGCTCTTTCAATCTGAATAGACGATCCCATAAAATATGGCGGGCCTGTGGGTCTAATCCAGTAGTTGGTTCATCCAACATAAGAATTTCAGGTTCACTTACTAGCGCGCGTGCGATTGTCAGACGCCGCTTCATTCCACCGCTTAAAGTCTCAACTTTCGCATCACGTTTTTCTTCTAATTGAGCAAAGCTGAGCAACTCTTCTATCTTGCCTTTAACAAACTTACGTGGCAATCCAAAGTAACGTCCGTAGATATATAGGTTTTCAACTACAGTTAAATGCATATCTAAGCTATCTTGCTGAGGAACAACTCCAAGGTGCGCCCGAATCTGAGGTCCATTTTTTTCAGGATCTTTACCCAGGATTGTGATGGTGCCGGAATCGCGCTGAGATGTTGCGCCGATAATGCGCATAGTTGTTGATTTGCCCGCACCGTTTGGCCCTAGAAGCCCGAAAGATTCACCCTTTTGGACATCGAAATCGATCCCGTTCACTGCCACAAAATCGCCAAACTTCTTGGTAAGGCCACGAGCAGAAATCAATAATTCAGACATCTTTATATTCTACCTGAGTATAGTTTCCACACGTGCGATTCATAAATAGCCCCAGTCATGACTTAACCTACGACGATGTGTTTATGGTGCCAAGTGCATCAGAGTTATCTAGTCGTATGGATGTCGATTTAAACTCACATGATGGAACCGGAACAACAATTCCAATAGTAGTCGCAAATATGACCGCAATTTCTGGGCGCCGAATGGCAGAAACAGTTGCCCGTCGAGGCGGAATCACGGTTATCCCGCAAGATATTCCTCACGCTGTAGTAGATAGCGTTATAAAGTGGGTGAAATCTCGTCACACTTTTTTTGATACACCAATAACACTAAGCCCACACCAAACCGTTGCCGATGCTGTGAGTCTGTTACACAAGCGCGCGCACGGAGCAATTGTTGTTGTCGATGGTGGAAAACCAGTTGGCATTGTCACTGAAGAAGATTGCAAAAGTGTTGATCGCTTTACACAACTACATCAAGTTATGAGTAAAGAGTTAATAACTATTTCCGAAGACTTAGACCCTCGTGCAGCTTTTGAGTTTCTCAATCTGCATCGACATAAACTAGCTCCTGTAGTTTCTAGTAATGGTAATTTAGTCGGAATCATGACGCGGATAGGTGCGCTTCGAGGAACCCTTTACACACCGGCAATTGATAATGCAGGAAAATTGCGCATTGCTGCAGCAGTGGGTGTCAATGGTGATGTTGCATCTAAAGCAGCAGCATTAATTGAATCTGGCGCAGATGTGTTAGTTGTTGACACTGCACATGGGCATCAAAAGAAAATGATTGAAGCATTAAACGCAATTAGATCTTTAGGGAGCTCTATTCCCATCGTTGCTGGCAATGTTGTCACCGCTGACGGAACGCGTGACTTGATTGAAGCTGGTGCAACCATTGTAAAAGTAGGAGTAGGACCTGGCGCAATGTGCACAACACGTATGCAGACCGGAGTAGGCCGTCCCCAATTTTCAGCAGTGCTTGAATGCGCAGCGGAGGCTAAAAAACTCAATGCTCACGTATGGGCCGATGGGGGAGTTCGCCATCCACGAGATGTGGCATTAGCGCTCGCTGCCGGTGCTTCACAAGTCATGATCGGCTCGTGGTTCGCTGG
>CANKCT010000089.1 GCA_947480465.1 Actinomycetota bacterium | reverse complement strand
TCGTGGCCGAGTTAAAGGTGCATTTCGTGCAAGATTTTCGATTTCACTTGCATCGATTGGATCTGCCGACATAACTTTTTCCCATTTAGGCCATTCGGAGTTCGCAACTTGCACCGAGATGGGACCGCCTTGAGTTAAACCTAATCTGACCCCACCAAGAATTGTGACCTTATCAGCCTCGAAACTTTGACGGGCACCACGACCGACACCTAAACGTCTGCGGCGTAGATGTTTGTCTATATCCGCCGTAGTGATTTCAACGCTAGCTGGGATCCCCTCAATAATTGCACTGAGGGCTTGACCATGGGACTCACCAGCTGTTAACCAACGCATCTGCGTATTGTTGCAGAGGAAGCCACATGCTCGCAGCCAAATAGAGCGTGGCTCCTACAATAATTGGCACGGCCATAGGATAACTATCAGGAATTCTGCGGGTAGTCAGCCACGTTATCGAGATTCCAATGGTCGCAGCGAGATAAATACTGAAGATGAGAACCATAAGTTGAGTGGTTTGGGACAAGTTTAGCGCTAAGCACAACAGCATAAAGAATTTAGCATCACCCATCCCTAAGCCGAAAAAAAATACCGCTAAAAAACAGAGCAAAATTGCTACTCCGATTATTGCCGGTGAGTTGATTCCACTTACTATTCGTGTTGTTGTGACCCAGTAAAAAATGAAAAGCAAGTAAATGTTTGGAATGCGCCGATATTTCCAATCAGATAGCGCAATGGGCAGAGAAAAAAGAGTGATCGCGAGCATCCATTTATCGTAGTGAGTGCTCCCACAGGCTAAGAAACTATGTGGATGAATTCAGGGCGATGAGACCATGTTTACGCAATAGTTTTGCCATGTCTTGCCGATCAAAAGTAACCCTGGCAAATAGTTGCATTTGGTCAATAGCCTGATGGATAAGTAGATCCAAGCCATCAATAATCTCCCCTCCATTATCCTTCCACCGTTCTAATACAAGAGTGGGCCATGGGTGATATAGCGCGTCAAACAGAGAGGAGTTTGGATTTTTTGGAAGGAAATCTGATAGAGAATCACTTGCACCAGACGGTGTTGTAGAAATTATCAATTGAGCAGACGAGAAGCTGGAAGAATCTCCCCATGAGATAAAATCAATTTGGGAAGTTTTCACTGCCTCTCTCATATCTTTTTCGCGCGACACAGATCTCGACATTACAGTGATGGAATTTGCAACACCATCGCATGCCGCTGCTGCTGCCCTTGCTGTTGCACCAGCGCCAATGATGAGCACTTCACCTGAAATATGAATTCCAGCGCTGCTTAGTGCGTGAGTAAAGCCAGAAACATCAGTTGTTGTCGCATGCCACTGCCCACTTTCTCTAATTAAAGTGTTCGCGCTATTTATCGTAAGCGCTAGCGGTGAAACGACATCAGCCAAAGCAATGACTTCTTCTTTCAATGGCATAGTAAGTGAAAATCCTGTCCAGCTTTCATCGCAAGACAACAAGAAATCTGATAATTCACCGCTTTTTACCTCTATTGCTGTGTAATCACCTTTTAGACCTAACTCGTTGTAAGCCACAGTGTGAAGCAGTGGACTTAAGGAGTGAGAGATTGGCGAGCCTAGAACCGCTGCCCTAATCAATTGAAAGCTCCAGCTCTACGATTTTTCTCATACAGGCGTTTCCAATCCAAAAATTCTGAGTTCGAAGCCGTAAACCGAGTATCTCCTGGTGCAACAGTGATGAAAAAGAGCCAGTCTCCCACCGATGGATTTAGCGTTGCCCGCATTGCAGCAACGCCAGGATTGCCAATTGGTGTTGGCGGTAAACCATAATTCTTATAAGTGTTATAGGCAGACTTAATGAGAGTAGAAGATGTGCTCAAAAATATTTGTCCTCTTACTTTTTTAACGTAGTGAACTGTTGAGTCCATTTGCAGCGGCATTGAGATTTTTAGACGATTCAACACTACTCGTGCGACTTTAGAAAAATCTTTGGTATCGCCCTCAGCCTGCACAATTGAGGCTATGGTCAGTAGTTCTAATGGCGAATACTTACCTGTCGCATTGAGAATTTCCTGCCCAGTTGCCTCGCTCGAAAATCGCTTAACCATTTCCTGTACAACTTGCTGTGCAGAAGTCCCCTTAGCAAAACTATATTGCGCCGGAAACAAAAGACCTTCGGCATCTGAAAATCCATTAGGTAAGCGAACCAACTTAAATGCCTCAACAATTTCCACTTCAGAAAATCCATAGACACGGAGCATTTCGATTACTTCACTCTTCCATGCGCCTTCAAAAACACGCAATAGGCCTGGGATCCTGCTTGGATCAAGCAGCTGTTCTAAAGCTTGTTTTGCGGAGATTTCCACGGTGAGTCGATGTGCTCCTGGTGAAACCCTTTCAGATCTCTTGTCCCCAACTGCAACCCGAAAGTAAGCGGCAGAAGATTTAACAACTCCATTTTCAAAAAGCAGTACAGCAACATCAGAACCCGAAGCTCCTGCCGGAATTTCGATAATAACCTCTGGCAGATCTTTTACACTCACAACTGAGGCAAAATCTGGAGCACTTGAGGTGCGAGTATTTAACGCATGCAAAGTAATGGTTAGTGCAACAAAAACGGACATCGCTAGTGCTAAGAGTCTAAATTTCATTTTTGTTCTTTTCAATCGCCAGCGCAAACTCAAGTATCGCCACAGCAGCCAACTGATCAATTTGCTTCTTTGCATCTTTAGCATTAACACCCGAGTGTTTTAAACTCCTTGACGCTGTCACAGTTGATAACCGTTCATCAATTTCAACAATTGGTACCGAACTCAGTGAAGTAAGCATTGTTATGAAAGTCCTTGCCTTTTCAACTGCTACTCCCAAACTTCCATCCATATTGGTCGGCTTTCCAACATAAATCGCAACTGGTTCATGCTCTGCGAGAATTTCTGCAATCGCTTTCTCAAGTTTTCGGTCCCCCGCCGTTAGAGTTGTAAGCGGTGACGCCAAAATTGAATCGGGATCAGATATTGCAACCCCTATACGTACATCTCCATAGTCAAAGGCAATTCGGCGGCCTCGTTGCATGAGATGCTTAACCCAGAAGCGCTGAAGTTATTGCTGACAGAGCGCGTTCTGATTGCGAAGCATCTGTCCCGCCGCCTTGAGCGAAATCATCTTTGCCTCCCCCGCCACCACCCAAAATAGCCGATCCAACTTTGACCAAAGCTCCAGCTTTAATCCCTTGTGCCCGAGCGGCATCGCTGGCGGCAACGACCAATACAGGTTTTCCATCGTTCACACTTATCAGTGCAACAACTGAATTACTTGCCTTTGCGCGAAGTTCTAGTGCAATTTTTCGTAAGTCATCTCCGGCTATTCCATCAGTCAAGATAGCTACGGTCGTTGAGATTCCATTTACAACTGTCGATGTTTTTGCAATGTTATCAACCTGCGCAAACGCTGCTGCAGAACGTACAGTTCCTAACTCTTTTTCAATATCTCGAATTTTATTGATTAACTCTGAAATTCGCTCTGGTAGCTCGTCAACTCTAGCCCCTTTGATAATAGTTGTTAAAGAGTTCAAGAGTATGTGTTCGCGGGCTAAGAATTTGTAGGCATCTACTCCTACGAGAGCTTCTACTCGGCGAACTCCAGCACCAATGGATGATTCACTAAGTAATTTCACGACACCGAGTTGACCTGATCGTGCGACGTGGGTTCCCCCACACAATTCACGTGCCCAATCACCAACACTTACAACGCGAACTTGATCACCATACTTTTCACCAAACAATGCCATTGCACCAATTTCTTTTGCCTGTGCTTGTGACATTGTTTGAGCGGTGACCTCTAGATTATCTAGCAGCAACGTATTCACACGTGACTCAACTTCATTGATCACGCTGTCTGGAACAGCACTTGTTGAAGGAAAATCAAAGCGGAAGCGACCTGGAGAGTTTTCAGAGCCAGCCTGCGTTGCCGTTTCACCTAAAACCTCACGAAAAGCTTTATGAACCATATGCGTTGCGGTATGTGCGCGCGATATTGCATCTCTTCGCGCAATATCTATCGAAGCAAAAGCTTCATTTCCAACTTCTAATGTTCCCTGTAAGACACGACCGCGATGGACAAAAATACCTGGAACTGGAGTTTGCACATCTTCAATTTCCACAATCGAACCGTTTGCTAATGTGATTGTTCCGGCATCAGCTAACTGCCCTCCACCTTCGGCATAAAAAGGTGTTCGTTGCAGAATAATCTCGACTTCATCACCCGCACTTGCACTTGCTGAGGTAACGCCATCTAGCAAAATTCCAGAAATCTTTGTCTCACTGGTGACCGATGTGTAGCCACAGAATTCACTCTTTCCTTGCTTATCGGCTATAGCTCGGTACTCACTTACATCTGTATGTCCACTTTTCTTCGCACGGGAATCAGCTTTAGCGCGATCCTTCTGCTCTTTCATCAGACGTCTAAAACCCTCTTCGTCGACTTCCAATCCCTCTTCGCGCGCCATTTCCAGCGTCAAATCGAAGGGAAAACCATATGTGTCATGCAATTTGAAAGCATCAGCTCC
>CANKCT010000088.1 GCA_947480465.1 Actinomycetota bacterium | reverse complement strand
GACGGTGCATTAATGGCTGCGATTGAAAAAGTTTGTGCTGAACAACCAGAGACTGCTGACAAGATTCGCAATGGCCACTTACCTGCGGCTGGAGCACTCATCGGCGCGGTCATGAAAGAGACAAAGGGCCAAGCCGATGCTGCTCGCGTACGAGAGCTTCTACTTGGCCATCTTGGTCAGGTTTGATGCAAACTAGTGAGTGATCGCACCTTCAGTTTCAACCACTGCATCTTTGCCGATGTTAATAAAGAAGAAAAGAACAATTGCTCCAGTAAATAAAAGCGCGGCACTAAATTTAAATGCAACTGTAAATCCATGGGTCATAGCGAAAGGTTGCAATCTTTCACCCAAAGAAGCATTTGCCGTTATGTAAGTTGTAGTTGCAGTGGCTGCAATTGTGTTCAGAAGTGCGGTTCCGAGAGAGCCACCAATCTGTTGACTGGTATTAACCATTGCACTTGCCACGCCCGTATCTTGGTTACTCACGCCGTGAAGTGACGTGGTGGTGAGAGGAATAAAGACAAGTGCCATTCCACTCGACATTACTAAGAGCGCTGGAAGTACATGTGTCAGATAAGAAGTATCTGGTGTGATATTTGATAGATACAAAAGTCCGATGGAGGCCGCAGTTAATCCAGGAATCATTAGTGGCTTTGGTCCAAATTTTGGCAATAGTTGCGATGCGATTCCGGCGAAAATGATTATTCCAGCCGTGAAAGGAAGAAACGCAAATCCAGACTTCAAAGGGCTGTACCCAAGAATTACTTGTAGGTAAAGACCTAGAAACAGGAACATAGAAAATAAGCCAGCTCCAACGACTAATGATCCAAGATATGAACCGCCACGATTTCGTTCAGTAATTACACGAAGTGGCATCAGAGGATTAGCAACTTTACTTTCAATCTTGATGAATATAAGTAGGAGAATTAACGCAGCTCCTAAGAATCCTAAAGTGTGTTGATCAGACCAGCCAGAGGTTGCGGCTTGATTAAAGCCATAGGTAAGTGCGAAGAGTCCAGCAGTAGCAGTAATAACTCCCGGGACGTCATACGTGTGCTCGCCTTCGGCTTTGGATTCATGTACGAACCGTGTTGCCAAAACACATGCAATTACTGCAATAGGAACATTGACACCTAAACACCAGCGCCAAGAAAAGAACTCTGTCAGCGTTCCACCAACAATTAGACCAATTGCTGCTCCGCCACCCGAGATTGCACCGATTACACCAAAAGCTTTTGCTCGCTCCTTTGGAACTGTAAAAGTTACTGAGATTATTGCCAGAGCAGCAGGTGCAAGTAGGGCTGCAAATACGCCTTGCAATGCCCGTGCAGTAAACAAAAGACCTTGATTTGATGCGATGCCACCGAGGGCTGATGCAGCTGCAAACCCAATGAGCCCAATTAGAAAAATCTTTTTGCGGCCCATGAAGTCACCGATTCGTCCACCGAGTAGTAACAGTGAACCGAAAGCTAATGTGTATGCAGTGATTACCCATTGCTGGTTAGCATCGGTGATGCCGAGATCGAGCTTGGCACTCGGGATTGCAATGTTCACAATCGAAGAATCTAGAACGACCATTAACTGAGAAATAGCTACAACAAAAAGAGTACGCCAGCGATCGGGGGCTTGGCCTGCTGGATAGTTAGGATTTGGCACGCAAAAACTCCAATTTCAGATTAAATGATTTCTCAGTGAGAGGCTAGAATTATCGCATGGCTAACATGAAACCGCGCTCTGGATTAGTTACCGATGGTTTAGAACGCGCACCCGCTCGTGGAATGTTGCGTGCAGTTGGAATGGGTGATGATGATTGGGTTAAGCCACAAATTGGAATCGCATCTTCGTGGAATGAAATCACTCCATGTAATTTATCGCTTGATCGTTTAGCAAAAGCATCTAAGCAAGGTGTTATTGATGCGGGTGGCTTTCCCATGCAGTTCGGAACAATTTCTGTCTCTGATGGAATTTCAATGGGCCATGAAGGAATGCACTTCTCATTAGTTTCGCGTGAAGTTATCGCTGACTCTGTTGAGACCGTTATGCAAGCAGAGCGCTTAGATGGCATGGTCACTTTTGCAGGGTGTGATAAATCACTACCTGGAATGATGATGGCCGCTGCACGTATCGATGTTGCTAGTGTTTTTGTATATGCGGGCTCAACTTTGCCCGGCCAAGTTGATGGAAAAGATGTAACAATCATTGACGCCTTCGAAGCTGTTGGAGCTTGTGCGCGTGGATTTATTACCCAGGACCGGGTAGATCAAATTGAACGTGCTATCTGCCCAGGTGAGGGCGCATGCGGTGGAATGTATACCGCAAACACAATGGCAAGCATTGCAGAAGCAATCGGCTTATCACTTCCCGGCTCTGCTGCACCTCCTGCAGTTGATCGCCGCCGAGATGCGTTTGCAATTAAGTCTGGGGCGGCAGTTGTCGAACTCATTCGCGCTGGAATCACAACACGCGATATTTTGACAAAGCGGGCATTTGAAAATGCCATAACTATTTTAATGGCACTTGGTGGCTCAACAAATGCAGTTCTACATTTGCTAGCAATCGCCCATGAAGCCGATGTTGATTTAGAACTTCATGATTTCCATCGGATTGGTTCCAAAGTGCCATTGCTCGGTGATTTAAAGCCTTTTGGTCGCTTTGTTATGAGTGACATGGACAAAGTGGGTGGAGTGCCAGTAATTCTTAAGGCGCTATTGGATGCAAAAATGTTGCATGGTGATGTATTAACTGTTACTGGAAAAACAATGGCGGAAAACTTGGCCGAAATTAATCCACCAGATCCAGATGGTGAAATTCTTCGCGCTTCATCAAAACCACTCTCGACCGATATTGGCATCACGATTTTGGGTGGAACTTTGGCATCTGAAGGCGCGGTCTGTAAAACCGCTGGAATTGGAATTGAATCATTTGAGGGACCGGCGCGAGTATTTGAACGCGAACAAGCGGCAATGGACGCCCTGGAAAATGGAACGATTCAAGCTGGTGATGTTGTTGTCATCCGCTATGAAGGACCCAAAGGTGGCCCGGGAATGCGTGAGATGTTAATGATTACAGGTGCTATCAAAGGCGCAGGTCTAGGTAAAAGCACATTGCTTCTGACTGATGGCCGCTTCTCAGGTGGCTCCACTGGATTATGTGTTGGACATGTTGCACCAGAAGCCGTCGATGGTGGACCTATTGCTTTTATTAAAGATGGCGACATCGTGCGTATTGATATCAATGCGCGCACCTTGGATTTATTAGTCAGTGCCGACGAACTCGCCGCCCGCAAAGTTGGTTGGCAACCTTTGACCCATAAGTACACCCGTGGAGTCCTCCAGAAATACTCGAGATTAGTGGGCTCGGCTTCCAAAGGCGCGGTCTGCGACTAAAGCTGTTCAAATGGTGAGATGTGCATCTCATGCCTTGACTCATATGAAAAGCTGTTGGAGAATATGAGCATGTTTACAACAGTTTTTGTGGTGATTTAAAAGCGCGTGATCTAGCTTTCTGATCGCGCGCTACCCTCAGTTAATCTGAGGGTTTTTTCATTTACTAGGACTGCAAACGAGAGCAAATGTAGGAGAACGGAAGGGAGTAAGAAGATGGCACACGTACCAACTGCCAACGGCACCGCAATGACTGGAGCAACTTCATTGGTGAAAAGCCTTGAAGCTGCCAATGTTGATGTGATGTTTGGTATTCCAGGCGGTGCAATTCTTCCTGCTTACGATCCCATCTATGACTCAACTATCCGCCACATTTTGGTTCGCCACGAGCAAGGCGCTGGGCATGCAGCAACTGGCTATGCGCAAGTAACTGGACGTGCAGGAGTCTGTATTGCCACATCCGGACCTGGTGCAACAAATTTAGTTACACCCCTTGCAGATGCGGCGATGGATTCTGTTGCAGTTGTTGCAATTACGGGACAAGTGCCTTCAGTTGCAATTGGTACTGACGCCTTCCAAGAGGCTGACATTCGTGGCATTACGATGCCATTTACTAAACATAATTTTCTGGTAACAAACCCGGATGAGATCCCACGCGTTATTGCAGAGGCTTTTCATATCGCGACTTCTGGACGCCCCGGCCCAGTCTTAGTTGATATTGCAAAAGATGCACTTCAAAAGCAGACTTCTTATAACTGGCCAACTTCAATTGAGCTGGCGGGATACAAACCGCAAATTCAACCAAACCAAGGTGCGATTAATGATGCCGCTGCGCTTATTGCACAATCCGCTAAACCCGTTTTCTATGTCGGTGGGGGAGTAATCAAAGCAAATGCAGCGCGTGAACTTCTTGAGTTAGCCCAACTTCTTGGTGCACCTGTTGTTACAACACTGATGGCCCGCGGAGCATTTCCTGATTCGCATCCTTTGCATCTTGGAATGCCTGGCATGCACGGAACGGTTGCAGCAGTGACTGCACTTCAAAAGGCTGATTTACTTATTACTTTAGGCGCACGCTTTGATGACCGGGTGACTGGAAAACTCTCGACTTTTGCGCAAAATGCCAAAGTGATTCACGCCGATATTGATCCCGCAGAAATTGGAAAAAATCGCTACG
>CANKCT010000087.1 GCA_947480465.1 Actinomycetota bacterium | reverse complement strand
AGCACGCTTAGATCAGGTGCGCGCAGCAGCTAAAGAAGCGGGAGTTCCCGTAGCAATTCTTGTTGATTTGCAAGGCCCCAAGATACGTCTTGCAAGATTTAAAGATGGTCCGCACGAACTAGAGCGCGGCGATATTTTTACGATTACAACCGATGAAGTTGAAGGTACCAAAGACCGGGTTGGCACTACGTATAAAGGGTTACCAGGAGATTGCAAAGCTGGAGATCGAATTTTAATCGATGATGGGAAAGTTACTGTAGAAGTTGTAGAAGTGAAGGGCAATGACGTAATCACTACGGTTATACAGCCAGGTGCGGTAAGTAATAATAAAGGTATAAATCTTCCTGGTGTTGCAGTTTCAGTACCAGCAATGTCAGAGAAAGACATAGACGATCTGCGTTGGGGACTTCGCGCAGGTGCAGATTTTATTGCACTCTCATTCGTTCGCAATGCCGCTGACGTGGAAGATGTTCACCGCATCATGGACGAAGTTGGCATCCGCATTCCAGTGATTGCAAAGATTGAAAAACCACAAGCAGTCACGAATCTTCAAGAGATTGTCAACGCTTTTGATGGAATTATGGTTGCTCGAGGTGATTTAGGTGTCGAACTACCGATTGAAGATGTACCGCTGGTGCAAAAACGCTGTATTGAGTTAGCCAGAGAAGCGGCAAAACCAGTGATTGTTGCAACGCAGATGTTAGATTCAATGATTAATAACTCGTCTCCAACTCGCGCTGAAGCAACAGATTGTGCAAATGCAGTTCTAGATGGTGCGGACGCATTGATGCTATCGGGAGAGACATCTGTAGGTGCTTTTGCTATCGAATCCGTAAAGACAATGGCACGTATTATCGCGCGCACTGAAGAAGGTGGATTTGAAATGATTCGTGCGCTGCGCACGACACCAAAAACTAAAGGTGGCGCAATCACACGTGCGGCCGCTGAAGTTGGCGCAATAGTTAACGCGAAGTACCTTGTTACTTTTACGCAAACTGGTGACTCAGCTCGTCGTATGGCAAGACTTCGTTCACCAATTCCAATTTTGGCATTTACTCCAGAGGTTGGAACTTACAATCGTCTTGCGCTGACCTGGGGAGTAGAACCTGCGATTACTTCCATGGTCAAGCACACCGATGACATGGTGATGCAAGCCGATACAACTCTTATTGCATCTGGTCGTGCGCATGAGGGTGAAAATGTTGTGATTGTTGCAGGAGCCCCTCCTGGAATTCCTGGCTCTACAAATGCGATGCGCGTTCACCGCGTAGGCGATGCCGTTGGTGGCGTTGCCCCTGCCTACCGCTAAGATTCACCAGTAGCGCCTCGGTACTCCAACGGTAGAGAGGGCAGTCTCAAACACTGCATAGTGTCGGTTCGAATCCGACTCGGGGCACGTTAGTTTCACATCCTGAAGGGATGATTGCTTCATGACTATTCGCATACTCGTGGCCGAAGATGAGGCATTGATTCGAATGGATCTTGTCGAAATGCTGCAAGGTGCTGGATATGAAGTAGTTGCAGAGGCAACGAATGGTCAAGAAGCGATTGACTTAGCGCAACTTCATTCTCCGGATCTTGCAATACTTGATGTCAAGATGCCTGTGATGGATGGAATTTCGGCGGCTGAAAAAATCATCAACCTCGCACCAGTTTTGATGTTGACCGCATTTTCACAAAAAGAGTTAATCGATCGTGCCAGAGATGCCGGAGTTATGGCCTACGTCGTGAAACCTTTTACGATTGGTGACTTAGTGCCGGCTATTGAGATTGCTATTAGTCGACACCAACAGATGAAATCACTGGCTGAAGAAGTTGCAGATCTACATGATCGCCTCGAGACTAGAAAGATAATTGATAGGGCTAAAGGGATTTTGATGAAAGCTTTGAATTTGACCGAGCCTGAAGCATTTTCTTGGATTCAGCGCGCAGCTATGGACCGTCGCATGAGCATGAAGGCAGTGGCACAAGCAGTGATAAGCCCCGAAGCAGTGCCAGATAAATAGGAATGGTTTGCAAATATAACAAAACTGCAACAATTTGCGGCTTTTCTCGCCTTGTTCATACATAGACCTTTCCAGTACGCTTTCCGTCTCCCTGTCCCGGGACACAAGAACAGGAAAGGCAACACATGAATAAGAAGATTCAAAAGGCTTTGGCCGTTGCTGCAGCTGCAACACTCACACTTGGAGTGGTTTCAGTTTCACAGGCACAGGCTGCAGTTAAGTCTGTTTCAATCGCATACCAAGGTCCACTTTCAGGTGGAGAAGCACAAACTGGTATCGATGAGCAGAACGCAGTTAAGTTTGCAATTAAGCAGTACATGGCAACAAACCCAGCAGTAAAAGTTACTCTAGTTTCAGTTGATGATCAGGGTGATCCATCTGTAGCAGGAACAGTAGCTCCAGGAACTGCAGCGAATAAGAACATCATCGCTGTTGTTGGACCTGCTTACTCTGGCGCAACAATTGCTTCATTGCCTTACTACAAGGCTGGTCGCTTGCCACTGATCTCACCATCAGCAACTCGCGTATCACTAACAAATCCAAAGGATAAGGCTTCATTCGGTGGACCTGTATTCCACCGTATTCCATCAACTGATGCTAAGCAGGGCCCAGCCTTGGCTAAGTACGCAGTTCAGGGAGTTTCAAATCCAAAGGTTTTCGTAATCGATGATCAGTCTTCATACTCAACAGGTCTTCGTGACTACGTATTGAAGCAGGTTGCAAAGTCAACTCTCGTTGGAAAAGACAGTATTCCAAACGATGCAACTGACTTCTCAGCAACATTGTCAAAGATTAAGTCAACAGATGCAAACGTTGTAATCTACACAGGATACTTCTCACAGGCATCTAAGCTCATCAAGCAGCTTCGCGGAGCTGGCTACGATGGTGTATTCGCTGGTGGAGACGGTGTACTTAACCAAGAGTTTGCTGACCTAGCTGGTAAAGACGCTGAAGGTGCACGCCTCACTGGTGGAACAATTCCACTAGCTGATGCAGATCCAGCTCTTGAGGCTAAGTTCAAGGCATCAATGGGTGTTGCTTCAGGTGTTTATGCAGTTGAGTCATACGATGCTGCAAACATCATCTTGTCAGGTATTGCTGCTGGCAAGACAACTCGCTCAGGAATGCTTAACTGGATTAAGGGCTATAACGGTACTGGCGTTGCCGGTAACTCAATTAGCTTCGATCGCAACGGTGATACTGCCGGTGCAGGCTTCATTAACGGCTTCACCATCAAAGATGGCAAGGTTGTTAGCAAGGGCCAGATCAAGTAGTTTAACTTGAAAAAAGTGGGCGCTTTAGTTAGTTCATTAGAACTCTAAAGCGCCCACTTTTCAAATATCTCAATATATAGTTCGTTCTCGTTGTGCAGAGTTAAGGGAGATACATGTTCTCAGTTCTTATTGATGAGTTTTGGTCATTAACCATCTCAGGTATCGCATTGGGCTTTATCTATGTGCTCATCTCTCTTGGCTACACCATGGTCTATGGAGTCTTGCGAATGATTAACTTCGCAAACTCAGAGATTTTCATGTTTGGAACTTTCGCAACAGTTGTTATCACAAGAGATGTTTTTCACTATACCTCGTTGACCGAATCGGCAACAGGATTTCGACTTGTCCTCATTCTCGTGCTCAGCTTGATTGCTTCAATGCTCACTTCGGCAGTTATTGCCGTTTTCGTTGAGTTCGTCGCTTACCGCCGACTTCGTGCCCGTGGCACGAATAAGTTAGCTACTTTGATTTCAGCTATTGGTATCTCAATCGTCTTATCAGAAGTTATGCGCCTTCTTACAAACTCGAGACCAACTGGCAGTGGACGTGTTCTTGAAAAAATTTCACTCGGTGAAATTTGGGGAGCCAACATTCGCATCGACAATGTGTTAACGATTGTCGCTGCTGCAATTATCTTTATTCTTCTTGATCGCTTCGTCAAGCTATCCCGCATGGGTAAGGCGATTAGAGCTGTATCGATGAATGAAGACGCCTCAAAACTGATGGGGGTTAATCTCAACAGAGTCATTTCAACCACTTTCTTAATCGGGGGATTAATGACAGGTGCTGCTTCATTCTTCTTTGTTACAGTTTATGAAAATACTAAATTTAACATTGGCTTTACAATGGGTCTTGCCGCATTTACCGCGGCTGTTTTAGGCGGAATCGGAAATATTCGAGGAGCTTTTGCTGGTGGAATCGCACTCGGCTTGCTTGAGACGTATGCCTCAGCTGTCCTAGGTACCCAGTGGAAAGCCGTAACAGTATTCATAGTTTTGGTGTTAGTTCTGTTATTTAGACCGAATGGCTTATTCGGTGAAGCTATTCAGCAAACGAGGGCATAAATATGAATCTTAGAGATCTCGGTGCAGGGGTTTGGGAGCGCTCAAACCGACCAGTAAGAGTTGCATTTGTTCTTGTAGTCATCTTTCTTGTTTGCCTCCTCCCATTTGCAGGCGGAACTATTTTGGCTACTCCAGTAGCGGCTTTTGATTCCGTTCTTGTTTATCCAATTGCCATGTTTGTCTTGATGTCACTCGGCCTCAATATTGTCGTTGGAAAATCTGGAATGCTCGATCTTGGCTATGTTGCATTTTTCGCAATTGGTGCATACACAATGGCGCTCCTTGGAACACATACTGGTT
>CANKCT010000086.1 GCA_947480465.1 Actinomycetota bacterium | reverse complement strand
CAGTTTGCAGAGTTATTAGAACTGTGATTGATGAAGAGTTAATGCGCGCAGCATTAGCTACTGCGCAAGGTGCTCTTGCAAGTGGCGATGTACCAGTCGGTGCAATAATTATAAATAAGCAAGGTGATGTTATTGCGTCAGCTCACAATGAGCGTGAGTTGTATAGTGATCCAACTGCCCATGCTGAAATTGTTGCACTGCGACGAGCCGCAGAAAAAATTGGTCAATGGCGCTTAGAAGATCACACCATTGTTGTCACTTTAGAGCCATGTGCGATGTGTGCGGGAGCAATTGCACAGTCCCGAATATCCACTGTGATTTTTGGTGCCTGGGACGAAAAGGCAGGTGCGGTTGGGTCAGTTTGGGACCTATTGCGCGATCCTCGTTCACTCTTTAAGGTCGAAGTTCGAGGTGGTGTATTAGCAAAAGATTGCGCAGATATTTTGAAAGTTTTTATACAAGGAGTTCGTACGAAGGATTAAGAATTACCAAGGACCCGTCTTCTTCGCCAACCATACCTTCGGCCCGCATCTGTGAACCAACTTCAAGGCCAGCGATATTTCTACGACCTAAGAATTGCAGCGAAACGCCGCCAGTCTCATCCCAGATTTCAACTTGTAATGTCGGTGCGGCACCTCGCGGAGCTGTTTTAATTGAAGTCACTCGCCCTTGGACTTGTGCTCGTTTGCGCCATTCAATTTCGCTTATTGAAGTGATGTTTTCAGCATAATGACTAACGGGTTCAATATTTCTAGGCACAGTTACTTTAGCCACAGAAGGCGCGGTAACCGTGGCCTTTACTGGAGTGACCTGCGTTGGAGCACTTTCAATTTTTGAAGCGGATGCAATACGGTCAACATCGAATGGCACAATCGTTGCAACTACGCGAGGTAATTGTGAGATAGGTGCAGCAATTTGTTCAGCCGTTTGATCATGTAGCAAGCGCCCCAAGAAGCCAGAATACGAGCGTCGAGGAAGCAGCAAAGTAAGTTCTACGTCAGATTTTTCAGTCATTCGAATTGCATAATCTAAAGCTGAGTTAGCCAATCGACGATCAGGACAGTCTATAAGCTCGAGCATAACGTCATCTAAAGCATCCGAAGCCGCCCAAGCAGTTCGAATTTCTTCTGCTCTAAGATCATCGATTACAAAATGCACCGCGGTGATGTTTCGAGGGTTCAAACTTCTTGCATATCGAACTGCACCAATTGTTGCAATATCAACATTGTCAACCAGAATAGTTACATCATGTCGAGTGATAGAAGTTGCTCGCTTTTGATGCTCTTTCACTGATAGAGCATCCTGTTCACGTGTGTACTGGCGACGCAAGCGCAGAAATGTCATTACCAGGATTGGTGCAGTAACTAAAACCATCCAAGCACCTTCAGTAAACTTTACAACTGAAAAGATAATTACGACAATAAGGGAGATAGTTCCTGAAAGGCCGTTTATAAATATCTTAAATCTCCATGCGCCATCTTTATGTCGCATTGCATGCCGAACCATTCCAAAACCTGCGAGCGTAAAGCCCGTGAATACGCCAAGGGCATAGAAAGCTACTAAGTGTTCAACCGAACCAGCTGTGATTAAAACTAAGAAAATACCGCCACCAGACAGAAGCAGAATTCCATTTGAAAACGCCAAACGGTGTCCGCGTTTCATTAGTTGGCGCGGCAAATATCCATCGGTTGCCACGAAGTTACATAAAAGCGGAAAAGCGCTATAGGTAGTGTTTGCGCCCGCGAATAAAATCAACATTGTTGCGAGCTGGACCATGACGAACATAAATTGACCAAAGGCACCATTACCAACAATTGTTTTTGCTATTTGGGAAATAACGGTTGGGGTACCTAATTCATAAGGAACAGCATGAATTTTGTGGGCAAACCAAGAGACTCCAAGTACTAGTGAGCCAAGCAAGAAACTCATTGTCACAAGTGTGCGTCGAGCATTGACGTGCTCTGGCTGCTGGAAGAGTGCCACACCGTCAGAGATGGCTTCGAGGCCAGTAAGTGAAGAACCACCATTTGCAAATGCTCGCAACAGAATAAATATTGCAGCAAAAGTTAAAAGACCCTGACCCTCTCCTAGAGGAATCGCACCCTCTTGATTTACTGATAAAACTTCCAGCGACCCATTAAATTGTCGGTAAAGACCCATTGTAAAAACAATAAACATACATGCAATAAAAAAGTAAGTAGGGAAAGCGAAAGCTTTACCGGCTTCTTTTACTCCACGCAAATTTCCAAAAGTCAAAAGAATGATAACTAGTAAGATCATCGGAATTTTCCAGGGGAGAAGCGACGGGAAAGTCGAAATAATTGCAGCAACTCCTGCGGCAGATTGAATCGCTACTGTCACAATGTAATCAAGCATTAAGGCCACAGCAGCTACTTGAGCAACAACCGGTCCAAAATTATCGCGCGAAACAATGTATGCGCCACCCGTTTTTGTGTAAACATTAATGACATTGCGATATGACAAAGTAATAATCGTGAGAATCACAAGAACTATTGCAGTCATTGGCATTAAAATCGCAAACGCTGCTAAACCAAATGCTGGCAAAAGTGCGATCAGGATTTGCTCGGATCCATATGCAGAAGATGAAATACAGTCTGAAGAAAGAATTCCTAAAGCAAAGCGCTTCTTCAGGCGTTGGTGTCCCAATGTGTGCCGATTAAGCGGGTTACCCAGAATTCGACGCTTTACTGTGTAGGCAAGTGAATCCTTCAGGTGCGCATGATCCTGAAGTACAACTGGTGTGGGCGCATCATCGGTCCACGATTTAGGCACTTGAGCTCCTTAATTAATTGCGGTGTGCGCAATTTCATTGCAATGGCTCTATCGTAGAGCGCACCGGCTTCAACTTCTTGCAGGTGGAGCGTATGCTCGGCACATGCGTACACAGTTATTTATCAATGGCCAATGGGTACAAGGAGCCAGCGAGGTCGCCGTTCATGACCCAAGCGATGGCTCAGTTATTGCTCAGGTTTCTTTGGCTTCAGATGACCAGTGCGAAGCAGCAATTGCAGCTGCCGATGCGGTGGCGGTCGAATGGGCTAAAACTGCGCCGCGATTTAGATCTGAGATTCTGCGCAAGGCGTTTGAAATTATGACGAGTGAAATTGAACAAATTGCGACGCTCATTTCGCGTGAAAATGGAAAAGCAATGCCGGATGCTCGCGGTGAAGCGGGATACGCAGCAGAGTTTTTCCGTTGGTTCGCCGAAGAAGCTGTAAGAACTCCAGGGGATTTCCGTAAATCTCCATCGGGGGATAAGCGAATTCTCGTGACCCATCAACCAATAGGACTATCCATTCTCATTACACCTTGGAATTTTCCAGCTGGAATGGCAACTCGAAAAATCGGACCCGCAATTGCTGCTGGTTGCACCATGATATTGAAACCAGCAACCGAAACACCGTTAACCGCGATGTATATTGTCGATGTAATGGATCGGGCAGGCTTACCAAAAGGTGTACTCAATTTAGTATTGCCAGAAAAAACAGGGCCAGCGATTTCTAGGATGTTGCACGACCCACGTGTAAAGAATCTTTCATTTACTGGATCAACTGAAGTCGGACGCGTTTTACTCAAAGAAGCAGCTGACAATGTCATTCGCTGCTCAATGGAGCTCGGTGGAAATGCACAAGTAATCGTCCATGATGATGCTGATTTAGCAGTAACAATTCCACAGTTGCTTCTAGCCAAGATGCGAAACGGTGGTGCAGCATGTACATCTGCCAATCGAATTTATGTACAACGCCCAATTGCCGATAAGTTTATTGTTGAATTAACCAAGTCAATGGCCGCATTTGTTATGGGACGCGGCACTGATGCAGCAACAACCTTGGGCGCTAGCGTCTCGCTAAAAGAACGCAACAAGATTGCAGAGTTAGTTGATGAATCAATAGCCGCAGGCGCCACAGTTCATGTAGGTGGGACAAAGCCCGATGGTGAAGGTGCATTTTATCCAGCGACGGTTCTCACTGTTGAAAGAGATAATCCAATCCTTAACCATGAGATTTTTGGCCCAGTTGCACCGATAGTTATTTTTGATAATGATGCAGAAGGCATTGCCTTAGCCAATGACACTGACTTTGGCCTGATTAGCTATGTGTTTTCTTCAAACCTCACACGCGCACTTCGCACCGCTGAAGCAATGGAGTCAGGCATGGTCGCGATAAATAAAGGCGTGATTTCAGATCCCGCAGCTCCATTTGGCGGTGTAAAGCAATCAGGCTTAGGTCGTGAAGGTGGGTTCGACGGTATTCACGAATTTTTACAAACTAAATACATCGGCGTAGAGATATAAACGTTAAATCTCTCATGAGATACATCATTCATGCAGGACCACGGAAAACTGGGACAACATCAATTCAAAAGTGCCTGGATATTCATCGAGAACTATTGCTAGCCCATGGGGTTTATTACCCTAAGTTGATTCAGAATGTTAATGCTCACCATCAGATACCCAGTGCACTCTCTGGAAGTTTAGAAGCGATCGAGGCCCAATCTAATCAAGATTTCAGTGACTTTGATCTATACAAACATCTGAATGAAATTTATAACACCGCTGAATCTCTAAAGTGCAACACAATTTTATTGTCATCTGAAGCTTTTTCTGGATTAACAATTTCAAATTTTGTGAGCTTTT
>CANKCT010000085.1 GCA_947480465.1 Actinomycetota bacterium | reverse complement strand
TTTATCCCGACGAGATTTTACTGTTAATGCAATGGCGCTGGAGCTCACCGGTACCACACCAGAATTTATTGATCCATTTAATGGACTACAAGATTTAGCAAAGCAAATTTTGCGCACACCAGGTAAACCCGATGACTCTTTCAATGACGACCCTCTTAGAATGATGCGCGCTGCACGTTTTGCTAGTCAACTCAACTTTGAAATTGAATCTGAAGTACTTACATCTATAAAAAATTTAGCACAACGAATCGAAATTATTTCAGCCGAACGAATCCGCGATGAGTTTACAAAGATACTTATGTCGCCAAATCCGCGAACAGGAATAACGATTCTGGTTGATACAGGTTTAGCTGACATTGTTATTCCTGAAATTCCAAAATTACGTCTTGAGGTCGATGAACATCACCACCATAAAGATGTTTATGAACACTCAATTACAGTTTTAGAGCAAGCGATTATGCAGGAAGACCGACTTGGTGGGCCGAATTTAGTAATTCGATTAGCTGCACTATTGCACGACATAGGTAAACCAAAGACTAGAAGCTTTATCGATGGTGGAGGTGTCTCATTCCACCATCACGAAGTTGTCGGTGCCCGTTTAGCTAAAAAAAGACTGCAGGCGTTGCGTTTTGATAGCAATACAACGGAGGCAGTAGAGGCTTTAACAGCACTGCACTTACGTTTTCACGGTTACGGAGATGGCGAATGGAGCGACTCTGCTGTTCGTCGATATGTACGTGATGCTGGAGAGCTCTTGACCCATTTGCATATTCTTACCCGGGCCGACTGTACGACTCGCAATAAAGCCAAAGCAATTCGCCTATCTGGAGTTTATGATTCTTTAGAAGCGCGCATTGACGTTCTCATGAAAGAAGAAGAGCTTTCAAAAATTCGACCAGATTTAGATGGTGCACAAGTGATGGCGCTACTTAACTTAAAACCTTCACGTGAAGTCGGTGCTGCTATGAATTTTCTGATGGAGTTACGTTTAGATCAAGGCCAAATAGGTGAAGAAAAAGCTACAGCAGAACTACTTAATTGGTGGAAAAACAGAGGAACGCAGTAGGCGCGCTGCCACTAGAAAATAGGCAGTGCTAACACACAAGGGAACAACAGAGGATATTCCTGAAGGTGGGAGTAATAGTGCAGCAAGTAATCCACCAGAAACGATTGCACCATTTACCAAAACGTCATAAACAGCAAAAACTCGGCCACGGAAGTAATCATCTATTTTTGATTGCACTAAAGCATCATTAGTGACTTTTAAATTCTGACCAAAGAGCGCTGTCAAAAACGCTGTTGCAATTAACGTCACCTGGGTTTGTTCAACTGCCAAAATTAATGGGCATAACGCACTCAGGAAGAGCGTGGTTCTAATCCAGCGATGTCGACCAACTTTACTCACACCATATGGTGCGATAAATGCACCAATTAGTACGCCTAATCCAGCGAAGGACAACGCAAAACCAAAGCCCTTCAAGCCATTTTCTGGCAGCGCTGGATCATTAAAAGTATTTCGCTCCAACAAAAGTGCAGTCAAAGTAAGCGCAGTTAACCCTCCCCTATGTACCGCAGTCGCCGCAATCCCTCGCGCAGCATCTGAGTGGATAGCTAGAAATCCAAAACCCTCGCGCATGTCTTTGAAACCTTGAGTAAAACTTGCTGCCTCAATCTCATGTGGCTGTGGACCGATTTCAAACTTATCCATTCGGGTCGTCAGTAAGGCGCTGATGAAATAGCCAGAACTTGCAAGCACTATTAAGAGTGCATCCGCATGATCTGCTATTGCTAGCGAGTCCACAAGTGCGCGTACTCCAACTCCAATGCCACCACCTACAACAACCAAAACTGATCCACCCGTCACCGCCATAGCATTTGCAGTAACCAAAGAATTGGGATTAACCAATAAAGGAAGTCCAGCTGATAACGCGGCCAAAATTAACCGATTAATTCCAAATGCAATTAAGACAACTACCGTGAGCGCAACTCCGGTTGTGCCAGTAAAAACAAAGAGCGCAACAATTAATAAGTTAACACTTCGCAAGAAATTAGAAAAAAACAGTGCGCGCTGTCTGGAAATTCTGTCCAACACTGTCCCAACAAAAGGACCAACAATTGAATATGGCAATAGAACCACTGCGAACCCGAGTGCAGCGTTTAGAGCATTTGTTTGGCGATCTGGTGAAAATAGGACAAAAGATGCTAAAGCGCTTTGGAAGATTCCATCAGTCATCTGCCCAGACCAGCGGACCGCCAAGAGACGAGAAAATCTGGGATGTTTGAGCAAACCAATAAAACCCATAAGAAAGAGCGTAGTCGCACAAGGTGGTTTATTCTTGTGAACTATGAAGTCTCAGCGTTCGTACATCGATTATTCACTTGATAAGAGAGCTACTTTGATAGCGCTCTTTCGTGGGACTGTCGATGCTTGCGATGCGGACCCTTACCTAGTGCGCGCAGCAAAATGGCATGGAGAGAAAACAACCAGAAGCTGCCCTGTCTGCAAGAAAAACTCCTTGGTAGAACTGCGATACACCTTTGGGGAGCAACTCGGCCAATACTCAGGGCGCATTAAGACGCCAAAAGAGCTCGCCGAAATGGAAAGTGAATTTGGAGAGTTTCGTGTTTACATCGTCGAAGTCTGTAAAGAGTGTTTATGGAACCACCTATGTGCCTCTTTTGTCTTAGGTGATGGAAAGGAACGCAAAGCGCCTCGCAAAGTGCGCACCCTAGAGGACGAAGATTACGCAGCACGGTAGCCTTAACACATGATTCGCAGATTCCTTTTTAGAGCAGCGATCTTCTTAGGCGGCTTTGGTTTTATCGCTGGCGCAGTGCTATTTGCTTTGGCATATTTCACAGTACAGATTCCCGATCCAAACGCCTATGTAAATAGCCAATCTACAATCATTCAATATTCAAACGGTGCAGAAATTGGCCGCGTCGGAACCCAAAACCGACAAATTGTACCTCTTGCAAAAATTCCGCTGAATGTTCGTTATGCGGTGCTAGCTGCTGAAGACCGCGGATTCTATTCAAACCGCGCATTCAGTATTACAGGTATAGCTCGAGCAGTATTTAATAATTTAAAAGGTGGATCTCTTCAAGGCGGATCAACAATTACACAACAGTATGCAAAGACAGCCTTTTTAACACCAAGTCGGACTATTCAACGGAAAATAAAAGAATTAGTAATTTCCATCAAACTGGAGAATCAAAAATCTAAAGATCAAATCTTTGAAAGTTATTTGAACACTATTTACTTCGGGCGAGGCTCATATGGAGTCATGACTGCTTCACAACAATATTTCAATCGAAATGTGGATCAGTTAACAAACGCCCAAGCAGCAGTAATCGCATCTATCTTGCGCTCTCCTGGTTTATATGACCCCGCATTCGCTAAAGGAAATGAGAAGCGCCTTAAGGCGCGTTTTGAATATGTAAAACAAGGAATGATCGATGCCGGTTGGTTAGATAAAAAATCCGCAGAAAATATGAAGTTTCCATCGATTGCACCGCGCGCTACATCTGGACAGTTAAGTGGGCCAAAAGGCCACCTAATTGAGGCAGTCCAAAAAGAGTTAGCAAAGCTCGGCTTTAGCCAAGATCAACTTCTAGTTGGTGGTTTGGTGATTAAAACTACTTTAGATCAACAGGCACAACAGTCAGCTGTTGATGCGGTGAATAAGTTTTATCCAACTAAAGCACCTGATAATTTACATATCGGATTGGTGGCCATTCGTCCGGGTACCGGAGAAGTTGTTGCTTTGTATGGTGGACGCGATTATTTAGCGCGACAATTAAGTGATGCAACACAAGCAATTGCACTCGCTGGTTCAACATTCAAACCTTTTGCAATTATCGCGGCGCTAGAACAAGGAATTCCATTGACCTCAATGTGGAATGGCGATTCACCTCAAGTTTTTGATGATGCAGGCAAACCATATGTAGTTTCAAACTATGGCAATGAGGGTTGGGGTCAAACAGATCTATTGTTCGCCACAAAACATTCAATCAATACAGTTTTTGTTCCACTTGGGATTCAAGTAGGACCAAGCGCGGTTGTCGATGTTGCACGTCGCGCTGGCATACCAGAGTCTGTTGCAATGATGCCAACCCCATCTGTTGTCTTAGGAGTAGCAAGTCCACATGTCATTGATGTTGCAAATGCATACGCAACATTTGCAGCACAAGGTGTTAAATCAAAGCCATACTTAGTGACACAAGTTTTAGGTTCAAACAAAGGTGTTCTCTATCAAGCTAAACCTGAAACCCAAGAGGTTTTTTCTAAAGAGGTAATGGCTGATTTAACATATGCATTAAAGAGTGTTGTAACAGGTGGAACTGGTGCTGCAGCACTTGCATTAGGGCGTCCAGCTGCAGGCAAAACCGGCACATCACAATCCAACGCCTCTGCTTGGTTTAGTGCTTACACACCACAACTTTCTGCTTCTGTAGCACTATTTAGAGATAGTGCTTCTGAATCCCTGAATGGAATTGGTGGACTTACTTCTGTAACTGGTGGAACTTTCCCAGCAAAGATTTGGACTGCATTTATGAAAGGTGCACTGAAAGGTCAAGAGGTCATGGATTTTCCTGCACCTTCAAACATTGGTGGCCTTGATCCGGTCGTGATGACATCGGGTGGAACGCAAAGCCGCACACCATAATGGCGTTACGTTTTAAGGTAGTAATTGCACTTGCCCTTAT
>CANKCT010000084.1 GCA_947480465.1 Actinomycetota bacterium | reverse complement strand
CCAAAACCACCACCCACCATTCGCGCACCGAGTGCACCTGCAGAAATGGATGCATCAACTGCAACGTTGAGTTCGGGGCAAGAAACATCGTAATCATCGCGAAGTGAAGCATGCGACGCGTTTAGCAGTCGCCCTAATTTAGCGAAGTCTTTACGCTCAAGTGTTTCGACTGCATCTAGCACTCTAGCAATCTCAGTTACTGCGTGACGAGCACGAATATATTCGGTTACGGAGATTAATTCTTTTGAGGTCTCAAGTTGAGCAATAGTCAATTCTCGCATTGATCTAATGCCAAGTTTTTTAACAACAGAATCACATGAAGCACGACGTTCGGCATAGCCGCCATCGGTAAGTGAATGATGGGCTTGGGTATCGATTATTAGAAGCTCTAAACCACTTGATGCAACATCAAATTCTACATTTTTAGTTGTTAAATCCCGGCAATCAAGTAGGAGTGCAGAACCACGGTTAGCCATGAGCGAAACCGATTGGTCCATGATTCCGCAGGGGACACCTACATATTCATTTTCGGCTTTTTGAGTTAACCGTGCTAGTTGCTCTAGATTAAAACCACAAGAAAATAAGTCGTTAAGCGCCGTCGCAACGCTGCATTCCAAGGCCGCTGACGAAGAAAGACCCGCGCCTAAAGGAACATGACCATCAATCAAGACGTCAATTCCATGGGGAATTTGCATCACCCAGATGACTCCGAGGACATAACGCTCCCACTGACCTTTTAAGTTGGGCGAAACATCATCGAGGTTGACTGTGACAACAACATTCCTGCGTTGCGATGATGCAACTCGCACAATTCGATCAGAGCGCTTTCTAACTGCCGCATATGTCCGATCGGCAATGGCGAAAGGCAGGACGTATCCATCACTGTAGTCAATATGTTCACCAATGAGATTAACTCTTCCTGGTGCACCAGCGATTACATCAGGTGTTTCACCAAAAATTTCAACGAAGTGCTTATCAATATGGGAGACTGACATATTATTGAATAGATTCCAACGTATCGGCAACCATCTTTTCAATATCCCGGGATGGTTCCCACTGAAGATACTTTTTAGCGAGCGAAATATCTGCTACTAAGACTGCTGGGTCACCTGCTCTGCGAGGCGAATTGATTGTGGGGACGGTTTGATTCGTAGCCTTTTCTGCAGCTGAAATCACTTGTCTGACTGAATATCCTGTTCCACTTCCTAAATTATAAATCTTATGTCCAGTTCCGGTCAGAGTTTCAAGAGCTTTTATGTGGGCATCTATTAAATCAACTACATGGACATAGTCACGGATGCATGTTCCATCCGGTGTCGCCCAGTCGGTCCCAAAAATATGTACAGGATTGTCAACTGTACTTCGTAGAATATTTGGAATTAAATGGGTTTCAGGATTATGTCGCTCGGCTAACCAACCTCGATCCGTCTTGAGCGCACCAGCGACATTAAAATAGCGAAGTGATACTGCGGCTAAATCAGTGGATTTCGACTCAGCGGTAATCATGTGATCTATAGCTAGCTTGGTAGCACCATATGGATTTGTTGGGAAAGTCGCAGAACTCTCTTTTATGGGAACCTCTGTGGGTTCACCATAGGTCGCTGCAGATGATGAAAAAACTATTTTCATGACATTCGCTGATTTCATCGCATCCAGAAGATTTCGCGTTCCATCCACATTGATTCGTTGATATAACTCAGGTTTTTCAACAGATTCACCGACAAGAGATTTGCCCGCAAAGTGCAAAACGGCATCAACGCCTTCCAGGGCTTGGTCAAGGTCAGTACGCTCTAACAGAGAGCCTGCGACAAATCGCACTCCGGTTGGCACAGTATCGGCGTGGCCAGTACTGCAGTCATCAAGAATTGAAACTTCAAATCCCTGAGTGCGCATAATTTCAACGGCGATTGAACCGATATAACCAGTGCCACCAGTTATTAAGACGCGCATCTAAAGCTTCACATCACGAAGCTGGGCTGCAGATTGCTCTGGACGCATATCCATAATGAAAGCACCCATGGCAGATTCAGATCCGGCTAAATACTTTAACTTTCCAGGCGCACGTCGAACACTTGTTATCTGCCAGTGCAGTCGCATTACATCACGGCCTGTCCTCACGGGTGCTTGATGCCAAGCTGCGATATACGCCATTTCAATTCCAAAAACACCATCCAAGCGATTCATGATTTCAAGAGCAATTGCTGGAAAAGAATCTCGCGCTTCTGCGGTTAGCTCAGTTAAATCAGCCACTGAATTAACTGGTGCTAGATGAATTTCAAATGGATAACGTGATGCATAAGGCACGAATGCAATCCAATGATCATTTTGCGCAATAATTCGTTCGTGCTCTCTCATTTCACGCGCGATGATTTCATCAAACAAAATTTTGCCGGTTGATTCCTTATAAGATCGGGCAGCCGCCAACATCTTTTCGACTCGGGGCGGTAAGTATGAGTAGGCATAGATTTGTCCATGTGGGTGCGAGAGTGTTACACCAATTTCTTCACCACGATTTTCGAACGGGGCAATATGTTCAATGTAAGGCTCACGAGATAACTCTTCAGTACGGTCAATCCAAGCTTCTAATAAAACTCGCACGCGCGCGGGAGTAAGATCTTTAAAAGACTTTCCGTGGTCTGCAGTAAAGCAAATTACTTCACACTTTCCGGCAGCTGTTCCTAAATCAGTGTCTGGACCGACACAATCCGGCAAAGCCCAATCACCAATTGGTGGCCGAAGTGAAGGGGAGCGATTATCAAATACGACGACTTCAAAATCAGATTCAGGAACTTCGGTTAAAAGCTCAGCCGACGTAGGACACAGTGGGCACAGCTCCTTAGGTGGTAAGAAAATACGACCTTGGCGATGTGATGCCATTGCCACCCACTCGTTAACAAGAGGATCTAGCCGAAGTTCACCAATTGTAGGCTGCACTTCAATAGGCCTGTTATCTATGGCAGTTCTTGATTGATTTGCAGTGTCGTAATAACGAATAGTCCGACCATCGGCCATTTCGCGATTATTGCGAATAATGCCTGCCGATAGTTTTTTACTCTGCGCCATAGTGTCGTTACTCTACCTCTGTGAGCAAGCAATCCGCACAACTTCGAAGCGAAAGCAGTTCGTTACTCCTAGAAGTCATAGACGGGGCACTCATTATTGCTCATTGGGGCGCGCCACTATTCGGCGATATTTCTGAGCTCTCCCGTGCCCAACAGGTATCGATTGCAAATAGCTCCTGGGATGTCCCTCAAAATCCAGGAATTATGCGTGAGAGCTCACGTGGGTTTTTAGGTAGACAAACTTTGAGTGGACATAGACACGGCGAAGCTTGGTCGACAAAGTTTGAGGTAACCGATTTTCGCCACGTGGATAATCGATGTGATGTAACACTTCAGGATCTATATGCAGAACTTGAAGTTTTTCTAACTTTTTCGATGGACACATTTGGAGTACTTAGACAAAACGCTGTCATAAAAAATATTGGTAAGAGTGATTACAGCCTTAACGAGTTCATACATTGGCTGCCGCTTGCACAGGAGGCGCAAGAATCATTAGATTTTGCTGGGCGATGGTCAAATGAACGTCAACCGCAACGCAAAAATATTGCAACTGGAACCTGGGTACGTGAATCTCGCGAAGGACGAAGCGGACATAATTTTTCAATTGCCACAATTGCCCTTGAATCGCGTACGACTTTTTCAAGTGGCTGTGCCTGGGCAACAAGTATTGCGTGGAGTGGTAATTCACATTACTTAATCGAGCGGGGCTTTGATGGACGTCAATCAATAGGTGCCGGGGAGCTTTTACTTCCTGGTGAGATAATTCTTAAACCTAACGAGACATATTCTGCGCCAGAGATGGTTTCGGTATTTTCATCTATTGGCCTTGATGGAATCAGTGCGGCTTATCATTCACATATTCGTGCACGCTCGATGCACCCACAGCGTCCACGTCCTCTCACTTTGAATATGTGGGAAGCGCTGTATTTCGCACACGATGAAGCAGTTATAAGAGAGTTGGTCGATGTTGCTGCCGAAATTGGAGTGGAGCGAATTGTCCTAGATGATGGTTGGTTTCACTCCCGCCGTAATGACCGTGCGGGACTTGGGGATTGGGTAATCGATAATGAAGTTTGGCCAAATGGTTTAAATCCAATTATCAAATATGTTAATTCAAAGGGTATTGAGTTTGGATTATGGTTCGAAGGCGAGATGGTCAATCAAGATTCAGAGCTTTACCGTGCACATCCTGATTGGATTTTGCATGAGGGAGATCGCATACCACCGCTTTGGAGACACCAATTAGTCTTAGATTTAGCCCACGAAGGTGCATTTACCCATGTCCTCGAGCAGACTTCACAGATTCTGAGTGATCATGAAATTACCTATATCAAGTGGGATCACAATCGAGTATTAGTCGATGCAGGTCATCTAGGTCATGCAGGTGTCCATGCGCAGACAAAGGCAATCTACCGTTTGTTTGCTGAATTAAAGGCTCGACATCCAGGTCTTGAAATTGAATCATGTGCATCAGGTGGTGCTCGAATTGATTTAGGTGTGATCAATTTTGTAGATCGTTTTTGGACTAGTGATAACAATGATGCATTAGAGCGTCAGACTATTCAGAGGTGGACCGCACAAGTTATTCCTCCTGAATTATTGGGAACTCACATAGGTCCAACACATGGTCATCAGACTGGTCGCACGCTCGAACTTTCGATGCGT
>CANKCT010000083.1 GCA_947480465.1 Actinomycetota bacterium | reverse complement strand
TCGTGTTTATGAGCAGCCCTAAAATCAGATCCTGGAGGAAGCAGCCAAGCAAGAATTGGGATTCGTACTCCATGCGTTCTCAATGCAATCGCTTCTTCTAATAGTGCAACGCCAAGCCAATCTGCTCCACTTTTTTCAGCTACCAAACCAGCTTCTATTAATCCGTGTCCGTAAGCATCGGCCTTAACTACAGCTAACAAATCCACGCCACTTGTAGATTTTAAAGTCGAAATATTGGCAGCGATAGCCGTACTGTCTATTCGAGCTTCTGCGCGGTGTTCCATTATGCGCGCTCTACAATCACCATTGCTGATGCGATTCCAGCATCATGAGAAAGTGAAAGATGAACGTTAGCTCCATCAACCAAATCGGCAGTTGCTCCACGAAATAAGAAGGCAGGTTTGCCATTCTCGAAATTAACAACTTCGGCATCATGCCAAGAAAGACCAATATCAGGGCTCAGGGCTTTGACTAAGGCCTCTTTTGCCGCAAATCGTGCAGCTAGGGATGAAAGCGGTTTGGCACGCTCTGCAACTGTAAAGAGTTTTTCAAGTAAACCAGGAGTGCGATCCAAAGATGTTTTGAAGCGCTCGATATCGACGACATCAATGCCGATTCCATCAATCATGGTGATAAGACTAGTGCAGTTGGCTCTTTGAGGGAACGTAACGATCAACGGCAATTACGGCAACCAAAATTGCACTACCGATAAAGAGGCCTCCCAATAAATCGGTGAACCAATGCGTGTGACGAATTAGGGAGACTACACAAACTGTTAAAGAGATCGTCACTACCCCTGCTGTAGCTAAACGACCTTGGTATCTATCTACATGAGCATAACGATAAATCAAATACGCCAAAATTCCCCATGATAAAACTGCGTTTGATGCATGACCACTTGGATATGACATTCCCCCCGCATGCAATAAATCAAATCCGTCTCGGGGTTTAGTCCGTCCCAGAATTAATTTAAAGGTTCCAACAATGAGATTAAGGGAGAGCAAAGAGAGAACTGCCAAATTTAGTGGTCTCCACGTTTTAAATCTATAAGCAATATATGAAGCTGCAAGGATTAAAACCACGGCAGTTAATCCGCGTAATCCTAAATCATCTAAACGTCTCAAAATAAATCCGGAAAAGCCATCAAAACGTGGGCGATGAGTTCGATTAACATCATTATCGAAGTTCACTAGCGGACCATTGCTGAGAACCTGCTGAGTGACAAATAAAAAACCTACAAAAAGTAGCGCTGACCAGCGAAGGGCACGAAACATCTGAGCTTTGCGCATTTATTCAACCGTAACGGATTTTGCAAGATTTCTGGGTTGATCGACGTCATTTCCCCGCGCGACCGCCATCTCATATGCAAAGACCTGCAGGGGTACTGTTGCTAGAACTGGTTGAAGTAGCGCTGGAACAATTGGTATTCGAATGATGTGTTCTGCACCTTCAACATGAGCTCCTTCTTCAGCGATAACAATCACGCGTGCGCCACGGGCTTTTACCTCTTGAATATTGCTCAACATTTTTTCATCGAGAGCATGCTCGTGTCCTGCTGGCAAGATTGCAATTACTGGAGTTCCGTTATCGATTAATGCAATCGGGCCGTGCTTGAGTTCTCCGCCTGCAAAACCCTCGGCATGAATGTACGCCAACTCTTTCAACTTGAGCGCGCCTTCTAGGGCGACTGGATAACCAATGTTTCTGCCTAAGAACAAAACAATATTGTTTTCCGAAAAACTACGAGTTAATTCTCGTAATGGCTCAACGGTTTCAAGAATCTGCTCAATTTTTCCGGGCAGTTCTAAAAGTTCTCTATAAAGATGTTGAACTTGATCATCGCTGAGTTGGCCGTTGGCTTGCGCCAAGTGCAGACCAATTAAATACACCGCAATCATTTGAGTTAATAAAGCTTTTGTAGATGCAACGGCGATTTCGGGTCCAGCATGTGTGTATAAAACCGCATCGGATTCACGTGGAATCGTAGAAGAGTTGGTATTGCAAATCGCTAGCACTCTTGCCCCGGCTGCTTTAGCATGACGAACCGCCATTAAAGTGTCCATAGTTTCACCGGACTGTGAAATTGCAATGACCAAAGTTCCAGGATCAATAATTGGGTCGCGGTATCGATATTCACTTGCAATCTCAACTTCTACCGGAATCTTTGCCCACTTTTCAATTGCATACTTTGCAACCATTCCGGCGTGATACGCGGTACCGCAAGCAATGACTGTTATCTTTTTAAGGCTACGAATCTCTTCGGCAGTCATCCGTAGTTCATCTAGAACTATCTGGCCGTTATCACTCAGGCGGCCAATTAAAGTATCGGCAACGGCCTTTGGCTGCTCAAAAATCTCTTTAAGCATGAAGTGAGTAAATCCACCTTTTTGAGCTGCCGCTGCATCCCATGAAATCTCATACTCTTTCGGAGTCACCAACTTTCCGTCAGAATCAGTAATAACAACAGACGTAGGCGTGATGGTGACAATTTCATCTTGGCCAAGCTCTATAGCTCGTTTGGTGTATTCAATAAATGCAGCAACATCGGATGCCATAAAGTTTTCACCATTACCAAGACCAACTACTAATGGTGAATTGCGTCGAACCCCGACAACAACATCAGGATTATCGGCGTGAATTGCCACTAATGTGAATGAGCCACGTAGAACATTGACCGCATCGCGCATTGCTGCGGCGAGATCGCCCTTGTGCTCTTTACGTAAATCACTGAGTAGATGCGCAACTGATTCGGTGTCAGTCTCTGATGTAAAAACGTGTCCACGTATTTCTAGTTTTGTGCGAAGTTCAGAATAGTTCTCGATGATGCCATTGTGAATAACTGCCAATTTTCCATCGTTATCGACATGAGGATGTGCATTTCTATCGGTAGGCCCGCCGTGTGTGGCCCATCGCGTGTGCCCAATCCCGGAGTGCACGATTGGAAGGCTCGAATCAAGAGCATTTTCAAGGTTCGCGAGTTTGCCAGCTTTTTTTGCAACGAAAAGTTTTCCTGAGACTCCCAATGCGATTCCTGCAGAGTCATACCCGCGATACTCAAGTCGTCGCAGACCTTCAATAAGTGGAGTTGCAGCAGATTGTGGTCCGCTGTATCCCACAATTCCACACATTTATATCTACCCCAGTTCAGTTTTTACAATTGCTGCAAGTGATCTAGCCACTTCTTCGGCAAGGTTATCACTCGAGGCTTCCACCATGACTCGCACGAGTGCTTCGGTACCAGAAGCCCGCAGAAGTACTCGACCACTATCTCCTAATTGACCAGTCGCAGCTCGAACTGCATCGGCAATAGCCTTTGATTTTTCAAGGTTTTCTTTCTTTACATCCTTAACATTTATTAGCACCTGCGGGAAACGCACCATTGAGGCAGCTAACTCTTGAAGAGTTTTCCCTGTTCTAACAATTTCTTGGAGCAACTGCAATGCAGTTAAAAGGCCGTCACCTGTATTGGCAAGATCTCGCATAATCACGTGACCAGATTGTTCGCCGCCAAGTGAATAATCATGTGCAATCATATTTTCAAGTACATAACGGTCGCCAACTGGGGTAGTGACAACCTCAATTCCAGACTCCTTCATCGCATGCATAAAACCTAAGTTGCTCATGACAGTACCTACAACGGTGTTACCTTTTAATTTTCCGCGCGCTTTAAAACCACGGGCCAAAATTGTCAGAATATGGTCGCCATCGATTTCATTTCCTAAAGCATCAATTGCTAGACATCTATCGGCATCACCATCATGTGCTATCCCAACATCAGCACCTTCTTTAATAACCGCAGCGCGCAATTGATGTAAATGTGTTGATCCACAATCCTCATTAATGTTCCAACCATCGGGTTGATTAAAGATAGCGATGACTTCTGCTCCAGCGCGACGGTAAGCCTCTGGTGCCACGAAGGATGATGCACCATTTGCGCAATCAACCACAATTTTTAACCCTTTAAGTGGAGTTTCAACTGATGCTAAAAGATGGTTTAAGTAGCGTTCAGTCACAGACTCATCGATTATTGCGCGACCAACTCCACGCCCAGTTGGTCGTTTCCAATCCTCGCCCATGCGTGCTTCGATTCGTGCTTCGATTGCATCATCTAATTTACCGCCGCCGCGGGCGAATAATTTAATTCCGTTATCTGGCATTGGATTATGCGATGCACTAATCATGACGCCAAGGTCGCACTTTAATTCGGCAACTAAATGTGCAATCGCTGGAGTCGGCAAGATGCCAACGCGATAGACATTGATTCCAGCACTTGTTAAACCGGCGACTACCGCAGCCTCTAGAAATTCTCCCGAAGCGCGTGAGTCTTGACCAACAATGGCTGTGGGCTGGTGATCTTTATTGGATGAACTCTCAACCAAAATATGTGCAGCAGCAACAGATACATCGAGTGCGATTTCAGCAGTGAGCTCACTATTTGCTAAGCCACGAATTCCATCTGTACCAAAGAGTGCCATTGGAACTCCCTTAATGAATATGAATTAGCGCTTGCTGTATTGAGAACGCTTACGTGCCTTCTTTAGGCCGTACTTCTTGCGCTCGATAACACGTGCATCACGTGATAAGAATCCAGCTTTTTTCAACGCTGGACGGTTTGCTTCTTCATCAATTTGATTGAGTGAACGTGCAACACCAAGGCGAAGTGCACCAGCTTGTCCAGATACTCCACCACCATTAATACGTGCAAACACGTCGTACTGGTTTTCGGCACCTACTGTG
>CANKCT010000082.1 GCA_947480465.1 Actinomycetota bacterium | reverse complement strand
CTCGAAAGATAAGTATCGGGCGTCAATAAGTCCTCTGAAGTTGGCAAAATTCCACTCCAGATTTGATCTCGCGCTTCGATGCTTCGCAAAATTCCAACTGACTTCCAAAAAGAAGATGCCTCCCGTGTAAGTCGTGGTGAGACTTGTAGGCCAAAAAGATTTGAAAACAATTGTTGAGTCGGTGCAGATGTTGCACGTCGTCGACGCAGGGTTTCTTGCAAAGCAGAAATATCCGGTAAACGATCTCCAGCGGCGAGTGCAACTATTGTTTCGCTCCAACCATCAACAAGTGCGAGAACTGTTTCTAGTTTAACTAACGCTTCTCGTTGTGTTGGCGTCTCTTCTGGTGTGAAGATTCCTTCATTTAATGCCATCGTGAAACTTTCAGGATTAGTCGGATCGAAATCTGTAGCCCCCGAAGAAGAAGCTTCGAATAACTCTTGTGCTTGATTTTGTATCGCGTTTATATCAATATGAATGCCACGGGCATACTCTGAAATTGCACTCTTTATATAGGAAACTAGCCAAGGGTTATGTGCAAATAATCGGGCTCCTGCACTTTCACGAAGCGCATGAAATATGCGTACTTCATCGATAGGAATGTCTAAATCGCGTGCCCACTCATTAATGTTTTCGGGAACTAATGCTGGATGCACCGGATCTACCAACGGGAGGCCAACATCATGAATACCTGTGGAAGTCCCAGCTAATCCTCCGATTGATTGACCTAACTGGGTGGCCATTAATGTGCCAATAAATGAACGGAGTAGAGTCGCAATCATTTCGACGGGAATCTGCATCTGCGATTCTGGCGACATACCTAAATTTTCACCCGCGGAGTCATTAAGCAACTCTGACATGGCAGTTGTTAAGCCCAAAGCAAGCGGCTCTACACAACTTTGCCAACCTGTGAGAGTTGAATCAACCCAATCAGTTCGAGCTAGTGTCGAGTTCCCGATTGCAGTTGACTGGGGGAAAAAAGTTGCCTCATTCAGCCACAACTCAGCAATTGCAAAGGCCTCATTAACTTTTGCAACATCGTTTGCACCTATAGGAGCCGAGCCTTTTGCAGTAACAAACTTCTTCGCTGTGTCTCGAACAATGGCTTTGGGTAAAACTTCGCTAGTTGGTGCAAAACCAGGACCAGCCATTCCTAATTTTGAGAACTGTTCTTGAATTTCCTGTTGCATTTTTTGCATCATTGCAGCAAAATCAACCGACCCGTCGCCGTTATTTTTCTCGGCATCGTCGGAGCTATCAGGCGTAAAACCAAATGGCGTCATGTGTTAATCCTCTCAGGCAGGTAACCAGATATCCATCCGATTTCTTCCCGTAACCGATAGGCTCACTCCATGTCGAGCGCCGCTTCAGCCTTAATCTGGTGGATTGTCCCTGCTATTGGCCTCATTGGTGGGCTGACTTATGTTTTATGGATCTCTAAATTTCAAGGTAAATACCAACAAGGTACTCAACGTTCGGTGAGTCAGTTTCAGCGCTTTCAAGATTCACTTCGAGAATCACAGGCACGTGATGCGAGTGGGATAGTTTCTCAGCCTCCCCACAAAGATCCTGCAAGTACATCAGGTCCAGATCCACTCAACTAGCCTGATTCACACAATGCGATTCTCCCCGCTTCCTCGGATAGTGATTGCCATAATCACAATTTTTTTTACTGCAGCTTTAGTAGCGCCTTTACCGTTTGCGATAGTTATGCCTGGCACTGCACAAAATATCTTTGACAAAATCATCACGGTTAAGAATCAAAAATCCTATCCAGCATCAGGTCGGTTAGATTTAATGTCAGTAAGAGTTACAACTCCTAATAATTGGTTAATCGGACCGGAAATTCTCTATTCGTGGCTCCGCGGTGATGAATCGGTGTATCCACGTTCAGCAATTTATCCACCTGGAACTACTGCTGAATCTGAAGAAAAAAACGCAAAAGTTGATATGACAAACTCGCAGAACAAAGCAATTGTTTCTGCACTTAATTTTCTGAAGTCGAATCCACAGTACGGTGTGACTAAAAATCAATTAGTAGAAAAGAATATTCTCTTTGATGTCAAACGCACAGGTGGTCCGAGCGGAGGGATGATTTTCGCCATCGGTGTCATCGAACTTTTAACTCCTCAGGATATTTTAAGAAGTCGCCACATAGCAGGGACTGGAACAATTACCTCAGATGGCAGAGTTGGCCCCATAGGTGGCATCAGCGAGAAAATTCGTGCGGCACACAAGGCGGGGGCGGAAATATTCCTAGCCCCGGAGGGAAATCGCGAAGAAATCAAAAGCCCTCCCGATGGAATTTCTGTTGTGGTGGTCTCCACTCTCGCGGAGGCAATAAATGCACTAGCGTTAACCCATGACTAATTCAGCCCCCCAGTTCAATTTTAAGCGCCGCCGTGGACCGTTACCAATCACTATCGGAATCCTTGCCGTAATCGGTGTTGCCCTAGTTTCGCTAAGCGGTTTCTATGCCGATTGGCTCTGGTTTAAATCAGTTAACTTCACTTCGGTTTGGTCAACTGTCTTGCTCACTAAAGTTTCGCTGTTTATCGCATCAGGGTTGATTACTGCCGTTTTAGTTCTCTTCAATGTACTGGTGGCATACAAGCGACGCCCACTTTACGTACCTCTAACTGTTGAAGCTGACAACCTAGAAAGATATCGCTCTCAGATAGAACCAATTAAGCGATGGGTCTTTGTCGGTTTAGGAGCTGCGCTTTTTTATTTTGCTGGAACATCAGGTTCAACATTATGGACAACGTGGTTACTATTTAAAAACTCAACACCATTTGGTGTGAAAGATCCACAGTTCCAAATGGATGTTTCATTCTTTGCTTTTAGACTGCCATTTTGGCAGACACTGATTGCTTGGGGAATTTCAACACTAGTTCTCTCAATAATTGCATCCACTGCTGTCCATTATCTCTATGGTGGAATTCGTCTTCAGGTACAAGAGGATCGAACAACCGTTGCAGCTCGCGTACAACTTTCTGTACTACTTGGTGGAGTCGTCCTTTTGAAGGCAGTTGCATACTGGTTTGATCGCTATGCCTTGGCACTAAAAGAAAGTAAGTTGATTACAGGGCTTACTTACACAGATGTGAATGCAGTACTACCCGCGAAGGCCATTTTGGCTGCGATTGCCGTTGTCTGCGCGCTCTTGTTTTTTGCAAATATTGTCCGTCGTTCATGGGTATTACCAGCAGCTGGCACAGCACTGCTTGTAATTTCCTCGGTACTTATTGCTGGAATCTATCCCGGTGCGATTCAAACTTTCCAAGTAAAGCCCAGCGAATCCTCAAAAGAAGCGCCATTTATTCAGCGCAATATCGATTCAACTCGAACCGCATATGGCTTAGATAAAGTCGAAGTAAGTGACTATCAAGCGACGCTCACAACATCTGCTGGTCAGCTTTCAAATGACGCAGCGACAATTGCGAACATTCGATTGATGGATCCCAATGTATTGCCAGCAACTTTCCGTCAACTTCAGCAAATTAAGCCTTACTACACCTTCCCTGATTCACTCGACGTGGATCGCTATATGGTAGATGGTGTAATGCGTGACACTGTTGTCGCAGTTCGTGAATTAAACATTGCTGGCAATCCTTCGCGTAACTGGATTAACGACCACCTTGTATATACACATGGTTTTGGTTTTGTGGCCGCATACGGAAATACTCGCGATGCCGATGGTAAGCCTTCATTTGCAGTTGGTGATCTTCCACCAACTAAAGGGCTTGGAGACTTTGAACCAAGAATTTACTTTGGTGAAAATGTTCCCGATTACTCAATTATCGGTGGAGTAAAAACTGATAACCCTGTTGAATTTGATTACCCGGACGATGCATCAGCAAATGGGCAGAAGAACTTCACTTACACCGGTACAGGTGGAGTACCAGTTGGTTCGCTGATCAATAAACTGGTATTTGCACTCAAATACCAGGAGCAAAGAATTCTCCTATCCTCTTTGATAAATAAGGATTCTAAAATTCTTTTCGAAAGAAATCCGCGCGAGCGTGTAGCTAAAGTTGCCCCATGGTTAACTCTTGATGGAGATCCATACCCAGCTTTGGTTGACGGAAAAGTCCTTTGGATTATCGACGGGTACACAACTAGTGCTGGATATCCATATTCAAAGCAAATCTCCTTATCTAGTGCAACCTCTGATGCATTAACTGCTAACTCTTCGGCAGTAACAGCTCAGAGAAATCAAAGCATTAATTACATCCGCAACTCTGTTAAGGCGACAGTCGATGCTTACAATGGAACAGTTACCTTGTACCAATGGGATGAAAAAGATCCAGTTTTAGCTACGTGGAGCAAAGCTTTCCCAGGCTCGGTAACTCCAAAATCAAAGATCTCAAAAGATCTTTTGTCGCACATTCGCTATCCAGAAGACATGTTTCGTGTGCAACGTGAAATTCTCTCGTCGTACCACGTTCAAACTGCAGCCGCATTTTACGGTGGTCAGGATTTCTGGCGTGTACCGCGCGATCCATCGACGTTCGGTGCTAATGCTGGAGCACAACCTCCTTATTACTTAACACTTCAATTACCTGGTGAAGATAAGCCAGAGTTCGCAATGACTACGCCATTTGTTCCTCGCGGTGGTCGTGAGAACCTGTCTGCCTTTGCGGTTGTAAATTCAGATGCTGGACCTAACTACGGCAAGATCACAGTTCTACAACTACCTCGAAGTACCAACGTTGCAGGTCCATCGCAAGTTGCTTCCAACTTTGAGGCAAAGCCTGAGGTT
>CANKCT010000081.1 GCA_947480465.1 Actinomycetota bacterium | reverse complement strand
TGATTAAGAATTGGACGCGTACGCTATGAAAAAACTTGAACTTTTGCCAGCGGTCGACGTAAAAGATGGACGTGCAGTCCGTTTGGTTCAAGGCGAACTTGCTCGCGAAAGCATCTACGGTGAACCTTTAGAAGTTGCACTTGAATTTCAGAATGCCGGTGCAGAGTGGATTCATTTAGTCGATCTAGATGCCGCTTTTGGACATGGTAACAATGCAACTTTATTGGCACAAGTGGTTGGTGCACTTGATATTGATGTCGAGCTTTCTGGAGGAATCAGAGATGATGAATCTCTTGCCCGTGCAATTGCTACAGGTTGTAAGCGCATCAACCTGGGTACTGCTGCTTTAGAAAATCCAGATTGGACCGCGCGTGTAATTGCCGAATATGGAGACCTCATCGCAGTTGGCTTGGATGTAAGAGGCCATACTTTGGCGGCTCGTGGATGGACTAGCGAGGGTGGAAATCTATTTGAAACTATTGAACGTCTTGATCGCGATGGTTGTGCCCGCTATGTAGTAACAGACGTAACCAAAGATGGCACTTTGGCTGGCCCAAATATCGAATTATTGAAATCCGTTTGTGCTGCCACAAAAAAACCAGTAGTCGCTAGTGGTGGCATTTCTAGTCTCAACGATATTGCTCAACTAGCTGGGCTGATCTCACTTGGGGTCGAAGGTGCAATTGTTGGAAAAGCTTTATATGCCGGGGCCTTCACTTTAGAAGATGCATTGAAAGTGGCCAACCAATGACTTTGTTGGTTCGAATTATTCCGTGTCTTGATGTGACCGATGGCCGTGTTGTTAAAGGCGTTAACTTCACAAATTTAGTTGATGCTGGTGATCCCGTTGAGATGGCAGCGCTTTATGGAAATGAAGGAGCTGATGAACTCACTTTTCTAGACATCTCGGCAAGTAGTTCTGGTCGAGAAACAACGCTTGATATTGTCCGACGTACTGCTGAACAGGTTTTTATACCTTTGACAGTTGGTGGAGGAATTCGAACAGTTGATGATGTTGATAGATTATTGCGAGCAGGCGCTGACAAAGTTTCCATAAATACCTCTGCAATCGCCCGGCCTCAATTAATCGCTGAAATTGCCGATCGTTTTGGTTCTCAAGTACTTGTGCTTTCAGTCGATGCTCGTCGTGCAAGAACTGATTCTGGTTTCGAAGTCACAACACATGGTGGTCGAGAAGGAACTGATATTGATGCGCTGGCATGGGTTGAGCAAGCGTGTGAGCTAGGTGTCGGTGAAATCCTCCTGAACTCAATGGATGCTGATGGGACTCGTGCCGGTTATGACATTGGCATGATTACGGCAGTCCGAGGTGTATCCAAAGTACCTCTCATTGCAAGTGGTGGTGCGGGTAGCCTTGAAGACTTTGGGGCCGCCCTTGATGCCGGTGCAGATGCTTTGCTTGCAGCTAGTGTCTTCCACTTTGGCATTCACCGGATTCGTGATGTGAAGACGTATTTAGGCTCGCACAATTATCCCGTGCGCACCGTAGCTACTTTGTAAGGCAGAATTAACCCATGTCCAATTCAGAACTTCTTTCTCTCCTGAAAGATCCCGAACAGTTGATCCCGGCAATTGTTCAGGACTCAACAACTCGAGAAGTTTTGATGTTGGCTTATATGAATCTCGAATCATTGACAATGACATTGGCAAGTGGTCAAGCAACTTATTGGAGCCGCAGCAGAAACGAACTATGGGTGAAAGGTGCGACGTCGGGCCACTTTCAGCAAGTGAATTCGATTTCTCTCGACTGTGATGGTGATGCATTGCTAGTCACTGTCACACAGACTGGAGTGGCATGTCACACCGGGGAAGCAACATGCTTTCATAAACCTTTACAGTTGAGTGCGCAATGAACGTAGAAGAGTTTCGGGCTTACGCAAAGATTTCAAATGTTATTCCAGTTTCGAGACGTCTTTTAGCCGATGGCGAAACTCCCATCGGTATCTATCGAAAATTAGCCAAGAATGCCCCAAATACTTTTTTATTAGAGTCTGCAGAACATGGTGGAGCATGGTCACGCTATTCATTTATCGGCGTGCGCAGCGAAGCCGTACTGAGTGAATCCAAAGGTCTTGCTTATTGGCAGGGCACGCCTCCCGTGGGAGCGCCAACCGGAATCGATCCACTTGAAGCATTACGTTTGACGTCGGCCCATCTGATTTCACCGAAGATTGAAGGTCTTCCCCCATTAACTGGCGGACTTGTTGGGTTTATGGGTTACGACGTTGTACGTAGATTGGAAAAACTACCCAGTGTTGCAACTGCCGATTTACCCTTACCAGAATTAAGTTTTATGCTAACAAGTGATTTAGCGGTTCTTGATCATAGTGACGGAACCATCACTCTTATTGCAAATGCAATTAATTGGGATGGTAGCGACGAGCGCATAGATGAAGCTTTTATTTCATGTAACGAAAGATTAGATCGCATGCAGAGCGATTTAACCTCAGCTTTACAAGGCGATGTTGCATTAATTGATACACACACGACACCTGATTTTGAATCAAATATTTCGCCCAATGATTTCAAAGCCAAAGTCTTACTTGCTAAAGAAGAAATAATGGCAGGTGAGGCATTCCAAATCGTTTTGTCGCAACGTTTTTCAATGCCCTGTAGTGCAGATGCTTTAGATGTGTATCGGATGTTGAGATTAAACAATCCGAGTCCGTATATGTATTTGTTTAGATTTAGTGATGGAATAGAGGTGGTTGGGTCTAGTCCTGAGGCTTTAGTAAAAGTAAATAATCGAGATGTCATGATTCATCCCATTGCTGGAACTCGTAAACGTTCGGGATCTCCAGAAGAAGATCATCGTCTAGGTGAAGAACTGCTTGCAGACCCCAAAGAACGCGCAGAGCATTTGATGCTTGTTGACTTAGGTCGCAATGATCTTGGTCGGGTGTGCTTGCCAGGAACTGTTGAAGTCATAGATTTCATGCACATCGAGCGCTACTCACACGTTATGCATATTGTGTCAACCGTAACTGGAGCACTGAGTGAAAACGCGACAGCTATAGATGCACTCTTTTCTGTTTTCCCTGCTGGAACTTTGTCAGGTGCCCCAAAGCCGCGCGCGATGGAGATTATTGAAAGCTTAGAGCCAACGCGCCGCGGTTTGTACGGAGGAATCGTTGGCTACATTGATTTCACAGGAAATATCGACACGTGTATTGCAATTCGCACCTCGCTGATTCATCAAGGAGTTGCATATGTTCAAGCCGGTGCAGGCGTAGTTGCTGACTCAGATCCTGAATCTGAAAATCAAGAGTGCTACAACAAGGCTGCTGCAGTACTCAAAGCAATCGATGCTGCAAATAGATTGCGAAAAAGTTAATGAATCAATGGGTGGCAGTATGCATCAGCCTCGTAGTTGTCTATGGATTAGTCATACTTATTGGAAAGCGATTTAAGAAGCCTTCACGGTATGAGCGAACTCCTAGAGTGTTGAATTCTTGGAATGCCCTTGATAAAGGAATCGATCCCAGTGACGAGAAATTATCATGAGTGTTCTTGACTCAATTATAGAAGGCGTGCGAGAAGATCTTGCCCAACGTAGGGTTCCGATGGGTCAAATTCTGGAAGCTATTGATCAATCCGCTCCAGTCCGTGATCCACTTTCCCTTTTACAATCTCAACAGATGTCCATCATTGCCGAAGTGAAAAGGTCTTCGCCTAGTAAAGGTGAGCTCGCGACGATTACTGATCCAGCAGCATTGGCCGAACAATATGAATATGCAGGTGCAAATGTCATCAGCGTTCTAACGGAACGTCGGCGATTTGGCGGATCTCTTGCTGATCTTGATGCCGTACGCGCCCGAGTTAACTGCGCAATTTTACGAAAAGATTTTATGGTTGATGAATATCAATTCTTTGAAGCTCGAGCCCATGGTGCTGACGTAGTCTTACTCATTGTTGCGGCTCTTGGCCACAATCAACTCAATGATTATCATCAATTAGCACTTGGTTTAGGAATGCGCGCAATTGTGGAAGTACACACTCATGATGAACTAGAGAGAGCTCTGGAGATTTCACCAGAGATGGTTGGCGTTAACTCCCGTAATTTAAAAACACTCGCGGTGGATTCATCTGCTTTTGCAGAGTTGATTCCACTATTGCCAAACTCTTTGGTACGGATTGCAGAATCAGGGATTACATCGCGCGCTGATATTGAGTTTGCACAAACCCATGGTGCAACTGCGGTATTGGTGGGGGAGACGCTGGTCAAAGCGGAGAACCCGACGGTTGCAATGCGAGATTTGCTAGGCCTCGGTAGGCTTGACTCATGACCATCGAGTTGACCGATATCGCAGGCCACTTTGGCCAATATGGTGGGCGCTTCGTCCCAGAGGCACTTATAGGCGCACTCAATGAGTTAGAGGAAGCACATAACTCTGCACAACAGGACCCGCTTTTTCTCATTGAACTTGCCGCACTTCACAAGAGTTATTCTGGAAGACCGAGCATCATTACCGAAGCGCCACGTTTTGCTAAGCATGCCGGTGGCGCTCGGATAATTCTCAAAAGAGAAGATCTTAACCACACAGGTAGTCACAAGATCAATAATGTATTGGGCCAAGCACTTTTAACTAAACGAATGGGCAAAAAGCGCATCATTGCCGAAACTGGCGCGGGACAGCATGGTGTTGCTGCAGCAACTGCCGCAGCACTGATGGGTCTTGAATGCGTTG
This sequence comes from Actinomycetota bacterium, assembly GCA_947480465.1. Classification (GTDB taxonomy): domain Bacteria; phylum Actinomycetota; class Actinomycetes; order Nanopelagicales; family Nanopelagicaceae; genus Planktophila. The sequence continues at coordinate 89 of CANKCT010000081.1, read as the reverse complement.
TCTATATGGGGGAAGAAGATACTCGCAGGCAGTCATTGAATGTCGCTCGAATGAAATTACTAGGCGCAGAAGTTTTTCCAGTTACCTCT
>CANKCT010000080.1 GCA_947480465.1 Actinomycetota bacterium | reverse complement strand
ATCCCATTAACGTATTCGCGCCAACCAATGACTTGTCGAATAAATCCCTCTGCTGATTCAATCGGGATGCGACCCGTATTGAAAGCTTTGATGGCTGCATGGATTATTTCAGTGGGATGAAGTAGGCCATTGTTGAGATACGGTGACAAAAGTGAGTGGTGGAGAGCCCAGTTATCGGTGGTCATCGCATCTTCTAGCGGACCAAATTCTGCAAAGTGATTGTCTATAAAATTCCCTAATTGGGCAAGTGCGCCTTGACGGGTAGTTGCCCACGTGGTCGTCAATGAGTGGCCTAATTCTTGAGCAACTTGGCTATCTATCTCATCACGCGAATGCTCCAGATATTGCGGGCCATCATATTTTTTTGGAGGCGGTAGACGGTTTTCTTTGTCAAAGTTCCAGGAACCCCCGACTGGCTCTTTGCCATCCATGAGGATGTTAAGGCGAACTCGTTGTTTTCGATAGAAATTCTCCATGAGAAAAGTCTTTTGACTCTCTGCCCACAGCGCAAAAAGAGGTCGTGGAGTTAAAAAGAAATCATTGTCAATGAAGCTAACCCCGTGGTTCTTTAGCGATTCAAATTGGGTAAATGAACTGGGTTCTGCACAGAAAATAGGGAGGTCTCCATATGTGGAAGCGATTTCATTTAGTCCATCAATTGTGGTGGAGGCCTTTTTGTACTCGATTGTGAAGCCTTCATCTTCAAGGGATTTCGCAAAGTGGCGAGCACTTGAAATTAGAAAGAAGAGGCGCTCTTTGTGCCAGAGACGGCCTGTGGTCATCCGCGCACTCTCGACAAAAACTATGAGATCACTCGCGGGATTAGCATCTTTGAGTGCGCCGTAATTGCGATGTAGGTGGTCAAAGGGGATGTAGATAACCCTCTCCAAATCACTCATGCGGTCAATGGTAGGACAGCACAGGTGAAATCACAGCCCGAACGAAAGTTTTTATCAAAGAAGCACTATCCTTACCGCACCTTTATGTATGCCAAGAATAAGAACGGGTTTCCACCCAAGATTTGCCTGCGCTGTAAACGTGAGTTTGAATGGCGAAAGAAATGGGCAAGAGATTGGGAGAGTGTGAAGTATTGTTCTGAGAAATGCAGAGCGGGAAAGTAAGTGCCAGAACTTCCAGAAGTAGAAACTGTTCGTCGTGGCCTCGAGAATATGATTTTGGGTTTTCGAATTACCGAAGCGCTCAATCTTCATCCACGAGCGCTTAAACCAGATTCAATCGCTCCGCTTGAATCCCTAATCGGTGCGAAAATAACAGGAGTATATCGTCGCGGAAAGTTTCTATGGTTCACACTTAATCGCCCTCATGTTTTAGTGGCACACCTAGGTATGAGTGGACAATTTCTCTTCCACCAAAAAGATAAGCCTCGAGCAAAACATGTGCGCGCACAGTTTCAATTAAAGAAAACACTGCGCACTCTCGATCTTGTCTATAACGATCAACGTACATTTGGGTGGCTATCCATTGAAGAAACAACTGACAATATTCCCACGTCAGCCTTACACATCGCACCTGATCCATTTGATCCGCTTTTTGATAGGCAAGCTACCATTAAGAATTACCTAAAACGCAATATCAAAGTAAAGACGGCTCTACTCAATCAAGAAATCATGTCAGGAGTCGGAAATATCTATGCCGATGAAACTCTTTGGCGAGCTAAGTGTCATCCAGAGAAAATAACTTCAGAACTCACTGCAAAGAAAGTCGCCAACATCATCGACTATGCCGCCGAGGTGATGGGGGAGGCGATTAATCAAGGTGGTACATCCTTTGATGATCTCTATATAAACGTCAATGGTGAATCCGGATTCTTTGAGCAATCACTTTCTGCTTATGGTCAAGAAAACCAACCATGCCCACGCTGTGGAACACCAATTAAGAGAATTACTTTTGGAGCCCGGTCATCTCACTTTTGCCCTCGTTGTCAAAAACCTTAGCAATCGATCAATATCTATGCTTCGAAATCTCCACCGCGACCCGTCATGCGTTTTGGTTTTTTCTTAGAGTCATCAAAGCGGGTTACTAAAGCAAGAACCGCGATGGCATAGATGCCAATAATTATGAATCCTATTTTCATTTACTTACCGAGAACGGCCCACACAACAAGTGCAAAGACTCCTATGTCTAATCCAACAATTGCAATTGCTGATAAAGATAGGAGGCCTCGTGAATCGGCAATCTTGTCTGCAACAGCTGAGCGCTTCTCTAATCTGCGTAAGTCAATCAACAAAGCTTCACCTTCGCGCACTGCTGCATACTGGCTAATAGTTGCCAAGATTCCAGTTGCCGCTGCAACTCCCAAAGCCAAGTATTTGGCCGCGCTAGGGGCATCATTGAATACCTGTAGTGATGCAAGAACGGTGATTGCAATTAACACGAGTGCTGGTGCAATTTGAGATTGGATGATCTGTCCGCGCATTTCATTCCACTGCTTAATTAAGGATTTCTCATCCATGATGTTTCCTCTCCAAGAAACGTAAAAGTCCCGAAGGAATATGTCCAAGCGTAAAGCGTGAACCCAAGCCCTGCAATTTCAAATTCAGCTGTCTTTCATGAGCCAATTCGACCTTCAACCCAGTTAAGTCAGCGGGAACCAGGAGAGTGAGTACACCTAAAGGGTTTTAACTCCGCTTTGATAGATCTCTTTAATTGTGACCGTCGAAACTTCACTGGGGTCAATTTCGAGTAAATTCTTTTCTAGAACAAGGAAGTCGGCTTTATAACCGGCCGCCAGCAAACCTCGCTCATTATTTCGAAACATTTGGTAGGCCACATTTTTTGTGTAAAAAGTGAGCGACTCGTTCATTGTGATGGCTTGCTCAAGGCTCCAACCAGGGCTATTTGTACTTCCAGGTGCTAATCGGTTAACAGGAACCGATAAAGCCAGAAGCGGAATCTCACTTGTGACAGGCCAGTCACTACCAAAAGCGATTCGTGCGCCGCTATCAATGAGTGTTCTTAATCGATATTGAAGATCGTTTCTAGTTACTCCGAGTCGCGGAAGAATTAACTCTTTGTTCATCGGATCTAAGTAGCACCACAGTGGCTGGATATTTGCCACCACTCCTAATTGTCTGAAACGAATAAGGTCATCATCGCAAATCAGTTGAGTGTGCACGATGACGGGACGCCGGTCCCAATTTGGGTTTATTCGCATCATTGCTTGTATTGCATCTAACGCTTGCTTTACAGCTGCATCACCAATCGCGTGAATATGAACTTGAAATTTGTGCATATCGAATACAGAAAGTGCATCAAGTAGTTCGTCGTCATCCCAAATCTTTATTCCAGTCGAATTCGGATCGTCTAAGTAAGGCTCCATGAGAGCGGCAGTGCCCGCAGATAGAGCGCCATCTGCTAAAAACTTGATGCTATTTGCCTTGACTAAATCTGGATCAGGAAGTGATTCAAATTCTTGGCGCAGTGCAATGAACTCATCAACTTTCTCTGACCAGGAACTTGGGTTAGCGAGAAAAGAAAGATTCATTGCGATGGATAAATCTCCAGATTTAGCTGCAGCCAAATAAGCCTTAGCCATGTCTTTTTCGACCCATGAATCAGTTGCTGCGGTAACTCCAGCCCTCAAATAAGATGCACATGCACGTTTTATCGCCTCAACATCACTAGCAATTGTGTCAACCGGAGCAAAATCGAGAATGAGTGCCATAGCACTGGGTTCACGTAAAGTTCCTTTTGGCTTTGCGTCAATTCGACGGGCAATCGAGCCACCGATGGGATCTTGCGTATGTTCTGTGATTCCTGCTATTTCCAAAGCTTTTGAATTCACCCAAATAGTGTGGTGGTCAACAGCATGCAAAACAACTGGCCGATCAGAGACTACTGAATCCAACCAATGTGAATCAAAGTTACCGCCGTCAATGATTGCGGCTTCGTAAGCACCACCGATTATCCAAGGAGTATCGGGATTTTCTTGGGCAAACTTTCCTACTGCATTCAGAATCAATTCGACAGTATCAAGGCCATTTATCTTCGGACCCGCCGCTTCGCGACCGGCAAATATTGGATGGGCATGTCCGTCCAGAAATGCCGGCATGACAAATGCGCCATTTAAATCAATGGATTTATCATGAGAAGCATGTAATGCTATTTCGCCAGTCGCTACTATTAAATCGTTTTCGACAAGAATTGCGTCAAAGATTTCTTCTCCGGCAGACCAGAACTGCGCATTACGAAATAACGTTCGCACAGTTAAAATTACAGATTAATTAGTAAGTTACTGGGCAAGTTAGTGTGCGAGTGATGCCAGGTACGGTCTGCACCTTAGACAAGATGACTCGGCCAAACTCTTCCATGCTAGGAGCTTCAGCTCGCATGATCACATCGTAAGGACCAGTGACTCCTTCAGCCAACGTTACGCCAGCGATTGCAGAGACAGATTTGGCGACAGAGCTAGCTTTGCCGACCTCGGTTTGAATTAAAATGTAGGCCTGAACTGACATCGCAAATCCTTTCGTTGGAGGCTAAAGGTTACTTCAGAGATGGCATTACTCGCTAGTGGAATATTGTTGCAATAGGCTCAGCGACGTGAACTTTAATGAAGAGCAGGTCATATCGCTGTTGGCAGAGATCTTTGGCCGCAAACATTCCAATGTCCCTGTTGGAATCGGTGATGATGGGGCAGTGGTGGCGACGTCACCACATTCGGTTATTACAACCGACATGGCAGTTGAAGGCACACATTTCAACCTTGATTGGTCGAGTGGCTTTGAAATAGGACGCAAAGTTACGGCCGCAAATCTTGCTGACATATATGCCATGGGCGGAAATCCACAATATT
>CANKCT010000079.1 GCA_947480465.1 Actinomycetota bacterium | reverse complement strand
ATGGTTTTCTATGGGGAACTGCGACTGCTAGTTATCAAATTGAAGGTGCCGCCAATGTTGATGGACGTGGTGCCAGTATTTGGGATACTTTTTCAAAAACACCCGGCAAAGTAGTAAATGGTGACACAGGTGATTCTGCATGTGATCACTACAACCGCTTTGATGAAGATATTGCAATCATGAAAGATTTAGGTGTAAAGGCATATCGCTTTTCAATTGCTTGGCCGCGCCTTTTTCCAGAGGGAGACACAGTACGCGAAGAGCGTGGCTTTGATTTTTACAACCGACTCATTAATGCACTCATTGCTGCTGACATCGAACCAATGGTCACTTTGTATCACTGGGATCTCCCACAACACCTTGAAGATGCAGGTGGTTGGGCTAATCGTGAAATTGTTGGAGCTTTTGCCGCATACGCGATAGCTTGTGCAGAAGCATTTGGTGACAGAGTAAATAACTGGATAACTTTGAATGAGCCATGGTGTGTTTCTTGGCTTGGATATTCAAATGGTGTTCATGCTCCAGGTAAAAAAGATTTCTCCTTAGCAATTGCTGCTGCTCACCACACTGCTTTAGCTCACGCTGCAGCTTTTCGTGCGATTAAGGCAGTGCGTCCAGATTCGCAAGTTGGACTAACGCTTAACATGACTAACAATAATATTGAGTCACCACAAGACTCTGAAGTTCTAGCAATCGCTGACCTCATGGATGCAAACCTAAATCGTTGGTGGATTGAGGCCTTTACAACAGGTAAATATTCGCAAGCCTTATTAGATACCTATGGAGATTTATTAAAAGGTGTCATCAAAGACGGTGACGATCAACTTTTGAAGGTTCCTACAGATTTCCTCGGTGTTAACTTCTACGCCGATGGCTTTGTCCGATCTGCCCGCCCGCAAGACAAGCCATATATTGAAGGTGGATTTCTGCCATTTCCGCAGCGAGTGGATACCAGTGCGCCAGCACACTTAGCCGATTCTTTAACGGCCATGGGTTGGGTTGTCACGCCAGAAGGCCTTGGCAATTTAGTTACGCGAATCCAGAGAGATTGGCCTCAGATTCCTTATTACATGATTACTGAAAATGGCTCTTCATATGAAGATGTGATTGTAGATGGACAGATAAAAGATGTTGAGCGCACGCGATATTTAACATCCCATTTAGAGTCACTTCAAAAAGCTGTTGCGCAGGGAGTTCCAGTCAAAGGGTACTTTGCGTGGTCGTTATTAGATAACTTCGAATGGGCCGAAGGCTATGCGAAGCGATTTGGAATCGTCCATGTTGACTACAAAACTTTCAAGCGTACGCCTAAAGCTAGTGCGCACCGTTATAAAGAGATTATTGCTAAAAACGGACTTTAATTCTTCTTACTTTTTGAAGAAGAGTCTCGTTTAATTAGTTTTACATCTAGGAGTTTTTCCTCAACTTCTTCACCATTAAGTATTGCAATTAAACTTTTAGCTACTTCACTACCCAATTCACGTGTTGGTTGATGGATAGTAGTAATCGAAGGTTGATTTCGTGAAGCAATTGGTGAATCATCAAAACCAACAACTTTTACATCCCCCGGAACAGAAATAGAGTTCTGTAGGAGTACGTTGATAATTCCAACTGCTGATTGATCGTTACCCGCAAATACTCCGTCGAATTTAACCTTCTTCTTAATCAAACTTCGGGTGAGATCTTCAGCTTTTGACTGCGAATAGTCGCCTTGGATAATCATTGAATCATCTAATGGGCGACCTACTTCAGACATTGCGCGTTCATATCCTTCAAGGCGATCACGGGCAGATTGCAGTTTCAAATCTCCAGTTATTGTGATTATGTTTTTACAGCCTTGGTCAATTAAGTGTCGGGTAGCAAGCAAGCCACCTTTGACGTTATCTACATCAACAAAAGGAAATTTTTTAGAACCACCAAGGTCACCACCAAAAACTACGGCCATCTTTGGGTCAAGGAGTTTTTCAAAAGTTTTTATTGAACGGTGCCAGCTGAAAATTGCTAAGCCATCAACTTGACCGGCGCGCAAGGTTGAAAATAAAGAATCATCGGTACCGGTCTTTGGGCGAATGAGCAAAAGTGGGTGCAGTCCGGCATCGGCAATCGTTGATGAAAACCCTTGGACCACTAAACCCCAGAAAGGATTGAGAAAGAACTCTTCACTGGACTCTTCCATTAAAAGGGCAACGAGCCCGCTCCTGCCCCCAGCCAAACGTCGCGCCGTTGCATTGGGAGTGAATTTGTACTGTGCAATTGCCTTCTTAACAGCTCGTTCGCGCTCTGGAGAAACTTTGGCGGTGCCATTCATGACTCGCGAAACAGTTGCACGACTGACACCCGCCGCTTTAGCTACAAGGTCAATCGTGACATCAGGCTTTGTAGGTTTAACTTTCCGCGTCGTGGTCATAGTCTGCCAAGTCTAGTCAATCGCCAAAAATATCCAACCCCCTGAGCACTTCGATTCAGAGTAAATGGCCTTTATTTGCATATTAGTTGCGAGTAGACATCTGCATGGTGGGTTAATAGCCTTGCGGGTATGTATTTCGCCCCACAAACCGAGGAGTTAAATTGAAAAAACGTATTGGAATTCTTGCGATTATTGCAGTCGCTACTTCGTTGACATTATCTGGATGCTCTAAGAGTGATTCAGATACAGCAGATTCGGCAGCTTCATGCGCCAAAGCTGATCTAGCAACTGTTGAGTCAGGAAAGCTAACTATTGCTACTGGTGAACCTGCTTATTATCCATGGATCATTGATGACAAGCCTGAGACTGGAAATGGTTTTGAAGGTGCAGTTGCTTATGCAGTTGCGAAACAACTTGGTTTCTCAAACGATGAAGTTGTTTGGGTCCGAACCACTTTTGATAGTGCAGTTACTCCAGGTGCAAAGAACTTTGACTTTAATTTGCAGCAGTTCTCAATTACTCCAGAGCGTGCAACAGCAGTTGATTTCTCATCACCTTATTACACAGCTCCACAAGCAATAGTTTCTTACAAGGGAAGCAAAATTGAAGGCAAGACTTCTATTGCTGACTTGAAGAATGCAAAGCTTGGTGCAGCGGTTGGCACAACTTCACTTGATGCAATTGAAAATCAAATTGGGATCAAGCCAGAAGTATTTAACGACAATGCCGCTGGTGTATCTGCGCTAAAGAACGGACAGATTGATGGATTAGTTGTTGATCTTCCAACTGCTTTCTATCTATCAGGTGTTGAAGTCACAGATGGGTTAATTGTTGGTCAGCTTCCTTCAACGGGTTCTGGCGATCAATTTGGGCTCCTACTTTCGAAAGACAACGCAATAACATCTTGCGTATCTGCAGCCGTTGATGCAATCACAGCTGATGGAACTCTGGCAGCGATTACAGATAAGTGGCTTGCAACAGATGCTGGTGCTCCAGTATTGAAGCCGTAATAGAAACTAAGAAGTAAACACGGTAGTTTGGCGGCCATGACAGAGCGAATTAACTCTGCTTGGTCGCCAAGCTCACGTGAAGTAGAACGTGGACTTGCCCGTCGACGTATAAGCCGCCGGCAAGGATTAATTGCAGCAGTTTCATCGATTTTAGTTATTGGCACACTGATTGCAATTGTTATTTCCTCACCCGGGTGGGACGTAGTAAAGAAAACCTTTTTTGATATTGATTATGGTCGAGAAGTTTTTCCGACTGTTATCTCTGGACTCTGGATCAATTTGCAGCTGACTTTCATTGGTGGCGCATGTATCGGAGTAATAGCACTCGGTTTAGCCCTGTTGCGCACTACAAAATCACCAGCGCTCACGCCCTTTAGATTTCTTGCCACGGCCTACGTCGATATTTTTCGTGGAGCTCCACTAATTTTGATTATCTTGTTAGTTGGTTTTGGAGTACCAGCGCTTCGACTTAAAGGAATTTCAAGCAATGTGATTTTTCTGGGCACAGTTGCAGTAGTACTCACATACTCAGCCTATGTCGCCGAGGTAATTCGCAGTGGAATTCTTTCGATTCACCCCAGCCAACGTGCAGCTGCTCGTTCACTTGGCCTTACCTCTGGTCAAACAATGCGTTATGTAGTTTTGCCACAAGCCATACGGCGAGTTGTTCCACCTCTTCTTAATGACTTTGTCTCTCTGCTCAAAGACACAGGCTTAGTCTCAATTTTGGGAGTAACCGATGCAGTGCGAGCCGCTCAGATAAATGCGAGTAGAACTTTCAATTACACACCCTATGTCGTAGCAGCAATTCTTTTTCTTCTCATCACTATTCCGATGACACGCTATACGGATCGTGCTATTAGACAACGCACCAGTGCGCAGAACTCTGAAGGTGCTATCTAATGACCAATGTCCTAGAGCTTGTTGATATTCGTAAATCTTTCGGTAAGGAGTTAGTGCTTAATCACCTTTCACTTTCGGTACCAGAGCACACAGCAACAGTATTGATTGGTGCATCAGGATCAGGTAAATCAACCCTGTTACGTTGCATAAACTTGCTGGAATCCATAGATGATGGCCAGATTTTCTTAGATGGTTCCGAAATTTCTGATCCACTCATTAACGTAGATGAAGTTCGTCGCAAATTAGGAATGGTATTTCAATCATTTAATTTATTCCCACATAAAACAGTTCTAGAAAATGTCACCTTAGCCCCCATTAAAGTTCAAGGGAAAACTAAAGAAGTAGCAATAGAGATAGCGCAAAAATTGCTTAAGCGCTTTGATTTAGCTGACAAAGCTGATCAATATCCGGATCGTTTGAGCGGGGGACAGCAGCAACGCGTCGCAATCATCCGCTCGCTAGCAATTAATCCACGACTTCTACTGCTTGATGAAATCACCTCTGCTTTGGACCCAGT
>CANKCT010000078.1 GCA_947480465.1 Actinomycetota bacterium | reverse complement strand
GCACATTAGTAAAGCAAGAGATAGAGCAACAATCATCTCAATTCCGCGTGATTCACTTGTAACAATTCCTGAACATCAATCTTCGCTGTATAAAGACAGAACCGTAGCTGCCGCAAATGGAAAAATTAACGCAGCATTTGCTTGGGGTGGTGCACCACTCTTAATTAAGACAATAGAAAATGAAACAGGAATTCGAATTGATCACTATATTGAAATTGGATTTGCGGGTTTTGCAGGTGTAGTTGATTCTCTTGGTGGAATTGAAGTCTGCTCAAAGAGAGATATTAACGATCCACAAAGTCACTTGGTGATGAGCGCTGGAGTCCATACACTAAATGGAGTGGAAGCTTTGAAATATGTTAGAACTCGTGACTTTGATGGAATGGGTGACTTGGGTCGAATGCAACGCCAGCAACAGTTCATGAGTGCTGTACTCCGAAAAGTAACGAGCACTGGCGTGCTACTCAATCCAGTCAAGTTAGTGAACTTCTTTAATGCCTCAATTGCTACAGTAAAAACTGATTCACAATTAAATACCAGCGATTTAGTCACTTTGGCTAAGCAGTTGAAAAATCTTTCAGCTAGTAAGGTTCGAACACTTACCATTCCACTGGGAAACTCCAATGCACGAGTCCCTGGCCTAGGCTCAGTCGTTACATGGGATAAAACTCTTGCCCCTGATCTATTTAACCGACTGATTTTAGATTTACCGCTTGTCGACGAGGTCACGCCGTCTCCATCAGCTTCCTCATCACCGGACGCTGCAATTGAGCCAACTATTATCGATAAGTTTAAGACTCGGACTGCCGACGAAAATCCATGCGGAGCGCTGAAGTAAACTCATGACCATGAATGAAACCCTCTCCGTAATCGGCTGCGGCTATTTAGGCGCAACACATGCCGCATGTATGTCCTCTCTTGGTTTTACCGTTATTGGTATTGACACAGACCCAGAGAAAGTGGCGATGCTCTCGCGCGGAGAATTGCCTTTTTATGAACCTGGCTTAGATACGCTTTTAGCTCAAGAAATGAAAACTGGCAGATTGACTTTTACAACAGATTTTTCGGCAGTGGCTGAAGCCGATGTTCATTTTGTTTGTGTCGGAACTCCACAGAGCAAAGATGGATTGGCTGCAGATCTAACATATGTGAAATCTGCAGTTGCAGCTATTGCTCCTTACTTAAAAGATGGTTCACTTGTGGTTGGTAAGTCAACAGTTCCGGTCGGTACTGCGCAGTCACTTCGTAACCAACTTGCAGAATCTGCTCCACAGTCTGACTTGGCTTGGAATCCAGAGTTCTTAAGAGAAGGTTTTGCTGTAGAAGACACTCTTACGCCTAATCGTTTAGTAGTCGGTGTTGCAAACGATCGCGCTGAGGAAATCTTGAAAAGTGTATATGAACCAATCATTGCTCTTGGAACCCCTTGGATTCGAGCAGATCTTCCAACTGCTGAACTTGTAAAGGTTGCAGCAAACTCGTTTCTTGCAACTAAGATTTCATTTATTAATGCAATGGCTGAAGTTTGTGAAGCCGCAGGTGGAGATGTCACTGTTTTAGCTAAAGCAATTGGATACGACCCAAGAATTGGAAACCGTTTTTTACAAGCAGGAATTGGTTTCGGTGGCGGATGTCTTCCTAAAGATATTCGCGCATTTATGGCACGGGCCGAAGAACTTGGCGCTAAGCAGGCATTAGAATTTTTGAGGGAGATTGATGCAATTAACTTACGCGCTCGGCAGCGCGTGATTGACGTCGTCCGAAGTGACTTATCTGAGAATTTAAGCCAATATAAAATTGCCGTATTAGGCGCGACTTTTAAGCCTGATAGTGATGATGTACGTGACTCCCCGGCGCTTGATATTGCCGCACAGCTACATGCGGCTGGGGCACACGTTGTAGTGCATGATCCCAAAGGTATCGAACCAGCACGCAAGCGTTTTCCCAGCCTTAATTTCGCGGAGTCTGTAACAGAATGTGTGAAAGGTGCCGATTTAATCCTTCATCTCACTGAATGGAAAGAGTATCGCGCTTTGGACCCATCGGAACTTGGCCATTTGGTAAAAAACAAAATAATTATTGATGGCCGAAATGCACTTGATAGAGATTTATGGCGAAGCGCTGGCTGGAAATTTCATGCATTAGGGCGTACCGATTAACGAGAACGAAGTCATCGACGCACTACTTGCTATGAAAACATGGGCAGTGGTCGGTCTCGGTAATAATCCTGAAAGAGCGGCTTTCGGTGTTGCGAAATTACTGCAAGAAAAAGGACATCGCATCATTCCTGTTTACCCTCGTGCTGAAATTGTGCATGGAGAAGTTGGATACAAAACTCTTAGTGAAATTCCAGTAGCGGTGGATGTCGTTGATTGCTTCGTCAATTCAACTTTAGTAGGAAAAGTTGTAGACGAAGCAATCGCGATTGGGGCCAAAGCTATCTGGCTACAGTTAGATGTGATTGACGAAGCAGCAATAGCTCGAGCGCAATCTGCAGGATTATTGACGGTCATGAATCGTTGTCCAGCTATTGAGTACCGTAGTCGGTAATTAGAAGCCCGTCTTTTGGTTTCGGCGTGAATTTAAACTGACGCCTTTAGCTTTGGCTTCAGAATTCATCTCTTGCAAAGCATCACCAACTTTATTTGAAATTGATGAATCTGAAATTCCTAAAATTCTTGCAGCTAACAACCCAGCATTTTTAGCATTTCCAACACCAACGGTTGCAACAGGGACACCTGCAGGCATTTGTACTATTGAAAGTAATGAATCCATTCCATCTAGATTTTTAAGTGCAACTGGAACCCCAATAACTGGCAAAGTGGTCAGCGAGGCAACCATCCCTGGTAAATGCGCGGCACCACCTGCGCCTGCGATTATCACTTTGTAACCTTTTGCACTGGCATTTTGTGCAAATGAAACCATTTCCAGCGGCATTCGGTGAGCTGAAAGAACTTCGGCGTCGTATGAAATTCCCATTTGATCCAAAAGTTTGGCAGCCTCTTCCATTACAGGCCAATCAGAATCTGACCCCATGATTATTGCAACATCACTCATCAACTTCTCCGCTCATATAATCAAGTGCGTGCTGTACTTCTTGGACTAATTCTACGACGCTCGCGCCTAAGAGGTTGACGTGTCCAATTTTGCGTCCCGGACGAACATCTTTCTTATAATGATGAAATTTTAAGCCAGGGTTGCGCGCCATAAGGTGTAAATAAGGGCGATACATATCGATTTTGCTCGACCCAAGGATGTTTCCCATGACTGCAACTGGTGAAGTCATAGAAGTACTACCAAGTGGTAAATCCAAGACTGCTCTCAAATGTTGTTCAAATTGCGATGTCACAGATCCCTCAATTGTCCAGTGCGCGGAGTTGTGGGGACGCATCGCTAATTCATTAACAAATAATTGTTCCCCTTTGACAAAAAGTTCAACTGCCATGACTCCGACAATCTTAAGTTCTTGCGCGATGTCTAGCGCAAGTTTTTGTGCTTTAGCACTTAACTCTTCGCTCAATCGAGGAGCTGGAGCTATTGTCATGGTACAAATTCCATCAACCTGCACAGTCTCTGTTGGTGCCCATGTACTGGCCTGACCGTGTGGTGAGCGAGCCACCATAATTGCAATTTCAAAATCAAACTCTATGAACTCTTCTATAAGCACTTTTCCTACTTCGGAAATCAGCTTACTTAACTCTTCTTTAGACGTTATCTTCCAAACACCACGTCCGTCATACCCACCAGAAATACTCTTCGCAATTAAGGGGTATTTTTCGATACCTGCTGCGCTGGTGATTACTTGGAACTCTGGAGTTGGAAATCTACTTAGCTTTTGACGCATCTCGGACTTGTCTTGTGAATAGACAAATGCTGCCGAGTTTGGTCTGACAGCAATACCAGCGGCTTCGATTGCCTTTATAACGCTGAGAGGTACCAGCTCATGCTCAAAAGTTACTACATCGCATTTTTTAGCAAACTCTAAAACAGTTGATACATCGTTGTAATCACCAATTACATGATTAGCAATTTGAGCAGCACTGTCATCAGATTGCTGAGCAAGCAATAGAAGATTAATGCCAAGATCAGCAGCTGGCCCAACACACATACGTGCCAGCTGGCCTGCACCAATTATTCCAACCGATGGAAAGAACTCGTTCACTGGATTATCGTAGATGAACTATGTCGCCGGCATGAACATGCGTTCCGTTATCAAGAACTAGCTCGCCTGTTCTGCTAATTGATTCCGCGATCGCAGTTTCGCTACTGCCATCTGGATATTCAACTCGAACTTCCTGGCCGACAGTTGCGCTCAATGCGGTGTAAGTAGCCCTTATTTCATCACCGCCTTGATCCCAACGTGTGAAATTCTCTTCAAGCTTTTGTAAGACTTCTGCGAGCAAAAGATTGCGCGTAATCAATTTTGTGCCTTCTATAAGTAATGATGTTGCATTCTCTATCGGTAGCTCTGAAGGTTGCATTGCAACATTTATGCCAATTCCAACCACCACTCCTAATTCAGTAGCCTCAACAATTAAACCAGAGATTTTCTTGTCTTTAATTAAAACATCATTTGGCCATTTCAATTTCGCATCTAACTCTATGAGTGTTTGTGCAACACTCACTCCAGCGATTAGCGGTATCCATCCCCATTCATCACGAGTTCGTTTCGGCTCAATATATAGGGAGAATAAAAGTGCAGTAGATTTCGCTGCAGTAAAACTTCTTCCTAGACGCCCACGGCCTGCACTTTGGTAATCGGTAACTAACACGTCGCCCGGAAGTGAACTTCCTAGGCGAACTGAAGCAACTAAATCATTCTGTGTTGATTCCGTGAGTTCAACCACGCTTACTCGCCAGTACTGCGTAACT
>CANKCT010000077.1 GCA_947480465.1 Actinomycetota bacterium | reverse complement strand
TGCCCTGGCCCTAATAATTCCTCTAGTCCTTCTGACGGGTTGCTCAAAAGTTTCAGAGTTGGGTTTCCCTGAAGGTGTTTCAAGCGTCAATGACATCTCGCTGTCATTGTGGCAAGGCGCATGGATAGCCGCAGGTGTTGTTGGAGTTATCACGCTAATTTTGATTTTATGGCCTGCAGTTTTTCATAGAGGTAAAAAAACCGGTCCTGAGTTTCCCAAGCAGACTCAATACAACGTGCCCGTCGAGATTGTTTACACGATAATTCCATTCATTATCGTTGCTGTCCTCTTCTATTTCACCGCTATAAAAGAGAGTGAGATTGTCGAGAAGAGCTCTGCACCTGTCCATGAAATTTCTGTTGTTGGAATTCAATGGTCATGGCAGTTTGCATACCCTGAGGCTGGACCAAAGGCTGTAGTTACTGGAACGCCTGCCAGCCCCCCAACACTTGTTGTGCCAATGGGGGAGCGTGTTCGTTACACAATCACTTCAAATGATGTGGTGCATGGTTTTGGATTCCAGCTTTTATGATTCAAATGCAGAATCTGCCTGGAGTCACCAATCACTTGGAATTCACTGCAAATAAACTTGGTGAATACCCTGGTCGTTGCAATATTCTCTGCGGTCGCGCACATTCGCAAATGCTCTTTACTGTCAAGGTAGTCACGCCAGCCGAATACAAGCTGTATCTTGAAACACTCAAGGGAGGTCAAGCATGACAACATATGCACAAAGTCCAACTACCTCTATGTTGCCGCCGCTGCCTGAAGCTAAAGGGAAAAACTTTGTAAAGTGGATTACCTCGACCGACCACAAGACCATTGGATATCTGTACTTAATGACATCCTTCGCGTGGTTTCTTATTGGAGGCGTATTAGCCCTTGCTCTGCGCAGTGAATTAGCGCGACCAGGTATGCAGTTCTTAAGCTATGAGCAGTACAACCAAATTTTTACCATGCACGGAACGATTATGTTGCTGATGTTTGCAACACCTTTATTTGTGGGTTTTGCAAATGTGATCATGCCGTTACAGATTGGTGCAGCTGACGTAGCTTTCCCTCGTTTGAATATGCTCTCTTATTGGCTCTACCTTTTCGGTGGAATAATGGCTTTCGCTGGTTTCCTAACTCCCGGTGGTGCAGCCTCTTTCGGTTGGACGGTTTATGTTCCATTATCCAATGCCACATATTCACCAGGAATAGGTGCTGATCTTTGGCTCATTGGGCTAGCAATAAGCGGCGTTGGAACAATTCTTGGTGGCGTTAATTTCATAACAACTATTTTTACGATGCGTGCCCCAGGCATGACCATGTTTCGTATGTCTATTTTTTCGTGGAATGTTCTTCTGACTTCAATTCTTGTTCTACTTGCGTTCCCACCTTTAGCTGCTGCGCTACTCGGTCTTGAGTCAGATCGTATATACGGAACACATCTCTTTGATCCAGCTAATGGTGGTGCCATGCTTTTCCAACACCTCTTTTGGTTTTTTGGTCATCCTGAGGTTTACATCTTGGCCCTTCCATTTTTTGGAATTGCCACTGAAATTTTGCCCGTATTTAGTCGCAAGCCAATCTTTGGGTACAAGGGATTGATTGCCGCGACAATTGCGATTTCTGCTCTCTCGGTTTCAGTATGGGCACACCATATGTTTGCAACAGGTCAGGTATTACTCCCATTCTTCTCCTTCATGACTTTCCTAATCGGAGTTCCAACTGGCGTGAAATTCTTCAACTGGATAGGAACCATGTGGCGTGGCCATGTAACTTTTGAAACTCCAATGCTCTGGGTTATGGGTTTTCTTGTTACTTTCCTTTTCGGAGGCTTAACCGGAATTATCTTGGCATCGCCTCCACTTGATTTCGCAGTATCTGCGAGTTATTTTGTTGTTGCACACTTCCACTACGTTCTCTTCGGAACGGTCGTTTTTGCCATGTTTGCGGGTTTCTATTTCTGGTGGCCCAAGATGACAGGCAAGATGCTGAACGAGCGCCTTGGAAAGATTCACTTTTGGACGACTTTTGTTGGCTTTCATTTGACGTTTTTGATTCAGCACTGGTTAGGAATCAAAGGATTCCCACGGCGCTACGCTGATTACTTACCGACAGATGGCTTTACGTTTATGAATACCGTTTCAACTGTTGGTTCGTTCCTTTTAGCTTTCTCAATGATTCCATTTGCTATTAATATCTGGATCACTCGCAAGTCACCTATGGTCGGCGTAGATGATCCATGGGGTTATGGTTCGTCATTGGAATGGGCGACATCATGCCCACCTCCTCGACACAACTTCTTAACCATGCCTCGGATTTCTAGTGAGCGACCAGCTTTTGATTTACACCACCCACACATCAAGACTGAGGGGCATTAACTCAGATGAAAGTTAACTGGCAGTTATTTTCTGGATTAGCCGTTTTTTACGTCTTAATGACAATAATTTATTGGCAAGTGGGCGGAGAACCAGTCGGTGTTGGTGGAATGCTCCTTGCAGCTTGCCTAGCCGGCATGGTTGGTTTTTATGTCTGGTTCACGCAAAAGCGAATTGGAACGATACTCCCAGAAGATAATCGGTCAGGAGAAATTGCAGATGGCGCTGGTGAGTTAGGTTTCTATAGTCCACATTCCTGGTGGCCTCTACCAGTCGCGCTAAGTGCCTGCACAATGGGACTCGGCCTCATTATCGGTTGGTGGCTGACATTGATCGGTGTAGGTGCAATCATGATCAGCATTATCGGGATGGTTACCGAGTATGAGAAACCAACCGCTAATACTTCTCATTAGTTAATTTTTTGAAACTTACTCGAGTAGCGCCATATCTTTTTGTTTTACTGTGGAGCACAGGTTTTGTTGGTGCTAAATATGGCCTTCCTTATGCCGATCCTTTCATTTTTCTCTCACTGCGGGTATTGATTGCGGCCCTGATTCTCTTTGCGGTTGCTTCTTTAAAGAGAGCACCGGTTGCTATTGGTCTTAGCAATATCGCAAAGTCATCCATCATTGGTTTTTTTCTTCATGCGTGTTATCTCGGTGGCGTCTTCTTTGCCATATCTACCGGACTTTCGGCAGGAGTAGCCGCGGTAGTTACCAGCCTGCAGCCAGTCTTAGTCTCACTTCTAGGTGTGAAAATCTTGGGGGAGAGATTGAAGAACCGCCAATTAATTGGGCTCATCTTTGGGCTAACTGGCGTCATTTTAGTTCTATCACCTGGATTTTCTTCACCACTGCCTATCGCAGGAGTGGTAGCTATAACAATTGCCTTGTTAGGGACAACATGTGCAACGCTGCTTCAGAAAAAGCTAGGTGCGCAAATTCCAATTCTTTCCGGAACGGCATATCAATACTGTGCAAGTGGGTTAATATTGCTGGTCGCGGCAATCACGACAGGTAGCACTTCAATCACATGGAGCGGGCATTTCATTGTCGCTTTTATCTGGTTAATACTTGTCCTATCAGTCGGTGCAGTCTTGCTCTTGTTATGGTTGTTAAATAACGGGAGCGCAGCAGGCGTCTCATCACTATTTTATTTGGTTCCACATGCAACTGCACTCGAGGCTTATCTTCTATTCGGAGAAAGCGTGAGCATCATAGGCGTGTTTGGAATCGGCATAACAGCCTTTGGTGTGTGGCTGGTAATCAAAACCAAGAATTAGTGGTGTTCAATTTCCTTTAACTCTTGGGCAGTGACTTTAGGAACTGAAACAGCGTGCGCTTTGCTCAGGCGCAGGCGAATTTTGTTCTTGATGCCACCTGGACGTCTTACGCCGCGGGAATCTGTATCAGGAAGTTCGAGTGCGGGCTTTTGTTCATGCGAAGTCAGAATCCAACGCTCTTGTGGTGTTATCTCTTCATGAACTTCCACGAACTCACCGCTAGGCATGCGTACCAGGCGACCTGTCTCGCGACCATGAAGGACTAGATCGCGATCTGCTCGCTGTAGAGACAGGCACAGACGCTTAGTAATGACGAATGCAAGCGGAGGTAAAATGAAGATGGAAATTCTCGAGAACCACATGATCTGATTGATAGATAGGTCAAAGACAGTTGCGAATATGTCGTTTCCACCGTTGATCAATGAAATGAGCACGAAAGTTATTGACATAACACCAAGAGCTGTTCGGTTAGGAACATTGCGTGGACGATCTAATAAATGATGTTCGCGCTTATCTCCGGTAATCCAGCTCTCGATGAATGGATAGAGCGCCATGCCAGTGAATAAAATTCCCGGCACAATTAATGCTGGAATCAAAATATTCCATGAAATCGTATGGCCAAAGGCATGAGTTTCAAGTGGGGGAGCCATGCGTACTAAACCATCAAGCCACCCCATGTACCAGTCAGGTTGCGAACCTGCGGATATCTGCCCAGGATTGTATGGACCATAGAGCCAAATTGGGTTAATGGATGCCACCGCCCCTAAGAAAGCGATGATGCCAAACACGATGAAAAAGAATCCACCTGCTTTAGCCATATAGACCGGCAGGATTGGATGACCCACAACATTCTTCTCAGTTTTACCAGGTCCAGGAAACTGAGTGTGCTTCTGGTACCAAACAAGCATGACGTGAATCGTGATGACAGCAAGAAATGCACCAGGAATCAGCAATACATGCAGGGTGAAAATCCGAGGAATAAATCCAACACCAGGAAACGCTCCGCCGAATAAGAAGAACGATATGTATGTACCCACCAGAGGTATAGCTTGAATAATCGCTGAAGTAATGCGGAGGCCAGTTCCCGACAACAAATCATCAGGTAATGAATATCCAAAGAGGCCTTCTACTAGTCCAAGTGTTACGAGAAGAATTCCTAGTATCCAGTTAAATTCGCGAGGTTTTCTAAATGCACCTGTGAAGAAAACTCGAAGTAAGTGAGCCACGA
>CANKCT010000076.1 GCA_947480465.1 Actinomycetota bacterium | reverse complement strand
GGTGGAGATTATCTGCCACATGATGCGCAGCGGCCACATTTAGCGTTACGTATTGATGCACTCAAAGCCATGAAGGTTGTCGATGCTGGTGACCTTTTAATGCCAGGTGGAGATTTAGTCGCATCACTTGAAGTGCTTGCGGATGCCACGGAGAAAATTTCAAGGGCAGGTGCAATCCCTGTCATTCTTGGGGGAGATCATTCCATTGCATCAGCCGATGTTGCCGGAATTGCTCGTCACCGTGGTCTGGGCAAAATCTCCATGATTCACTTTGATGCACATGCTGATACTGGCGAAGATCAATTTGGTGCACTTGTCGGTCATGGAACTCCAATGCGCCGTTTAATTGAAACTGGAACCGTGCGTGGTGATCGTTTCTTGCAGCTTGGCCTGCGTGGATATTGGCCAGATACTAAAACTTTGGATTGGATGCGCGATCAAGGAATGCGTTCATATGAAATGACAGAGATTCACCACCGTGGATTAAATGCAGTCTTAGATGAATCTTTTGCAACTCTGACAGATAGCTGCGATGGAGTCTTTCTATCGGTAGATATCGATGTGGTCGATCCAGGAATGGCTCCAGGAACTGGCACACCGGAGCCCGGCGGTATGACGAGTCGCGAACTTCTTGAATCTGTTCGACGGATTTGCCTAGAGCTTCCAGTTGTCGGAATCGATGTTGTTGAAGTTGCACCGGCATTTGATAGCGCTGATATAACAGCAATCCTGGCAAATCGTGTTGTCCTTGAAGCGCTAAGTGCAATTGCAAAACGGCGCTCGGGTGAGATCTATTCGCCCACACAAAACTTACTGGATCGCTAAATGCGGCAGGTAGTAGTTTTAGGTTCGACAGGTTCTATTGGCAGACAAGCGTTAGAAATCATTGAGGCTAACCCGGATAAATTTCGTGTTATAGCTATTACTTCAGCCGGGACTAATCCAGCGCAAGTCATTGCACAGGCAAAGAAATTCAACGTTGAATATGTGGGTGTTGTTCGAAACGTCGATGCCATCAGAGAAGCACTTCCCAACACAAAAGTAATTGGAGGAGTTTTTGCTTCAACAGAAATTGCCGCTATTGAGTGCGATGTGGTTCTCAATGGCATTACAGGTTCTATTGGTTTAGGACCAACGCTTTCAGCACTAGATGCTGGAAACACATTGGCACTAGCCAATAAGGAATCCCTCGTTGCTGCTGGTGATTTGGTGATGTCAAAAGCGAGGCCACATCAAATAATTCCAGTGGATTCTGAACACTCGGCGATTTGGCAATGTGCCTTAGCGGGTAAGCGAGAAGAAATTAAAAAATTAGTACTTACTGCAAGTGGTGGACCATTTGTAGACCGAGTTGATTTAAGCACAGTAACAGTTGCTGACGCACTCAATCATCCAACGTGGAGTATGGGAAATGTCGTAACGATTAATTCGGCAACACTTGTTAATAAAGGTTTAGAGATAATTGAGGCGCATCATTTATTCGCACTTCCATATAGCGCAATAGATGCGGTCATTCATCGTCAATCAATTGTCCACTCTATGGTTGAATTCATCGATGGGGCAACAATTGCTCAAGCAAGCCCGCCAAATATGAAGGGTGCAATCGCATACGCCTTGAACTTTCCACAACGGCTCGCGGGAGTTACAGCGGCTATCGATTGGAAAACTCCACAAAACTGGAGTTTTGAACCGATTGATATGAAGAGATTCCCAGCTGTCGGATTAGCTCGTCACTGCGGCGAAATTGGCGGTTCAATGCCAGCTGTCTTTAATGCCGCGAACGAAGTTGCAGTTGCCGCTTTCATTTGCGAGAAAATTGCTTTCGCATCAATCATTCCTCTTATTGAGGCCGTTGTTGGCGCAGTTGATGGTGCTTCATCAATGCGTGATCTAGCAGATGTCAGTCTTGTCGAAGATAATGCACGAGCCCTAGCTCACGAACATCTATTACGATTGGCTCCATAATGCAGATTCTCGGAATGCTCGCCTTTGTTGCCGCCCTACTTCTCTCTGTGATGATTCACGAGTTTGGGCATTACCTGACTGCTAAGCGTTATGGCATGAAAGTTTCAGAGTTTTTCTTGGGATTTGGAACCAGGATTTACTCTCGCCAACGAGGGGAAACTGAGTTCGGAATCAAAGCGATTCCGGCGGGAGGCTACTGTCGCATCGAAGGAATGACTCCAGGGGATGTAATGCCTGCAGGCGAAGAGAATCGCGCGTTTTACATGGCTAGCTCTGGCAGAAAACTTATCGTCTTAGGCGCTGGCTCATTTTTACACTTTGTCATTGGCTACATATTACTTTTCACACTTTTTGTTGGAATTGGCACAACGCAAGCCCTTCCGGTAATTAGCGAAGTCATTAAAGGTTCAGCAGCACAGAGTGCAGGTATTCAAGTTGGTGATGAAATTACATCCATCAATGGTAAAGAAGTCACTGATTGGTACAAAGATGTGAGTGCAATTCGAAACTCTCATGGCAAAGAGTTGACCCTGGGAATTAATCGTAATGGACAAGAGTTAATTGTTTTGGCAACACCAAAATATGAATCTATCGATGGTGAGAAGAGATTTCTATTAGGAATCATAAATGAAGTAGGTCTTCGCCGAAGCGGAGTTCTCACATCACTAAAAAATTCAGGTATTGTGACTAAAGATTTCTTGGTTGAGAGCGTCAAATCACTAGCAAAACTCCCATCAAAAGTTCCAGCGCTGTGGGGACAGACCGTGAGTGGCGAAACTAGGGATGCCAATGGATTAGTTGGCGTCGTTGGGGTTGCGCGAGTATCCGGTCAGGCGATAGGCAGCAATCAACTATCTGGAATGGAACGGTTAGCAACGTTTGTTCTTATCATTGCTAGCCTGAATATTTTTGTTGGTATTTTTAATCTGCTACCAATCCTGCCTCTTGATGGGGGACATATGGCGGTTGCAATCGCCGACGAAATTCGAGCATTTTTCGCGCGCTTACGTGGAAGGCCAAGACCGGCAGCAATTGATGTAACTGTTTTGGCTCCGATAACAATGGTGGTTTTTGTGATTCTGGCCGCGCTGACAGTTCTTTTGCTTGTGGCAGATATTGTCAATCCAGTCATGCTTAATCTTTAGCCAATAAGGCCTTATTACGGCAGAATAGCGCCATGGTAGATCTAGGAATCCCAAGTGCACCTCCACCGACGTTAGCCCCCCGACGTGTAACTAAGCAGTTGATGGTTGGCAAAGTTGGCGTTGGAAGCAATTCGCAGGTTAGTGTCCAATCGATGTGTACAACGCTGACTTCTGATGTGAATGCAACGTTGCAACAGATAGCTGAGCTCACTGCTGCAGGATGTCAGATTGTCCGTGTTGCCGTTCCAAGTCAGGATGATGCTGATGCACTCGCGCAGATTGCGAAAAAATCACAGATACCAGTGATTGCAGATATTCACTTCCAGCCAAAATATATTTTTGCAGCAATTGATGCAGGCTGTGCTGCAGTGCGCGTTAATCCTGGCAATATTAAGCAGTTTGACGACAAAGTTAAAGAGGTTGCAAAAGCAGCCGGAGATGCCGGGATTCCAATTCGTATCGGAGTAAATGCAGGATCACTCGATCCAAGACTTCTTGCAAAGTATGGAAAAGCTACGCCAGAAGCATTGGCAGAGTCGGCTCTTTGGGAGGCATCATTATTTGAAGAGCATGGTTTTTCTAATATAAAAATATCCGTTAAACATCATGATCCCGTCACTATGGTGAAGGCTTATCGCCTTTTAGCTGCACAATGTGATTATCCATTGCATCTAGGTGTCACAGAGGCTGGACCGATATTTCAGGGAACGATTAAATCTGCAACTGCTTTCGGAATTTTACTGGCTGAAGGAATTGGCGACACAATTCGCGTTTCGCTATCTGCGCCACCAGTTGAAGAAGTAAAAGTTGGAATATCTATTCTAGAGTCTTTAAATCTTCGCCAACGCAAACTTGAAATCGTTTCATGTCCATCATGTGGCCGAGCACAGGTGGATGTTTATACATTGGCTGAAAAAGTACAAGCCGGTTTACAAGGAATGACGGTTCCGCTCCGCGTTGCTGTGATGGGATGTGTAGTAAATGGTCCTGGTGAAGCCCGTGAGGCAGACCTAGGTGTTGCATCTGGAAATGGTAAGGGCCAAATTTTTGTTAAAGGTGAAGTAATTAAGACGGTTCCCGAGGCGATGATTGTTGAGACTCTTATTGAAGAGGCGATGCGATTAGCCGAAGAAATGGAAGCTGCGGGCGTTGCATCAGGCGTGCCTTCCGTTGATGTTGGATAGGCTCCCCACATGTTAAAAATGTCTACGCTTTTTTTGCGTACTTTGCGTGATGATCCAGCCGATGCTGAAGTTGCGAGCCATCGTCTCTTGGTTCGTGCGGGTTATATCCGTCGAATCGCAGCTGGCATTTATTCGTGGCTGCCATTGGGTGTCATTACACTTCGCAATATTGAAAATGTCGTGCGCCAAGAGATGGATCAGGCGGGTTTTCAAGAAGTACATTTTCCTGCACTCTTGCCGCGCGAGGCATATGAGGCCACTAATCGCTGGGAAGAGTATGGGCCATCTCTTTTTCGGCTTCAAGACAGAAAAGGCGCAGATTATTTACTAGGACCTACCCACGAAGAAATGTTTACGCTCATGGTTAAGAGCGAGTACTCATCGTATAAAGATCTACCGCTATCTATCTATCAGATTCAAACAAAGTATCGTGATGAAGCTCGTCCGCGCAGTGGAATCATTCGAGGTCGCGAGTTTGTCATGAAAGATTCGTACTCATTTGACGTTGATGATGCGGGCCTAGACGTCTCTTATCAAAAACACCGCGATGCATATATCAGTTGCTTCAACCGTTTAGGGATGAAGTACAACATTGTGAAGGCAGT
>CANKCT010000075.1 GCA_947480465.1 Actinomycetota bacterium | reverse complement strand
CTCTCGCAGCTGCAGCACCGCGGGTTGGCTTTAATCGAGATCGGCCGCTGCTTCTGGGCAATCCAAGAGCGCAATGGCAATCGCTCTACGAAATTCGGAAGCCAATTTACACACGGTTAGCTACAACAGTAGTTAAAGTTGATTCGCTGACAACTGATCAAGCAGTTCAGGAAATTATGAGGGGTACCGGCATTGAAAAGCATTAGCGTCCAGGCTGAAAGTAGTTACACAGTCAATGTTGGTTGTGACTGGAAAACAGAGATTTTACGTCTGTCTAGTGCAAATTCGCGCATCGGTGTGATTCACACCAAGGAGATGCGTGAGAAAGTTCAGATTGAAACCAGATCAGATACGCAGGTGTATTACTTCGAAGTACCAGATGGTGAGGAAGCAAAAAGTTTTGAAAATATCTGTCGGCTTTGGAGTTTACTTGGGGAATCAGGCTTTACTCGAACCGATTTGTTAGTCGGAATTGGTGGGGGAGCAGTGACCGATGTTGCTGGCTTTGCAGCTGCATCCTGGCTACGGGGAATTGAGTGGATAGCTGTACCTACGAGTGTTGCAGGGATGGTGGATGCTTCAATTGGCGGAAAAACAGGCATCAATAGTGAATATGGTAAGAATCTAGTTGGAGCCTTTCACTCACCATCAGCAGTTCTTATCGATACGACCTGGCTTCATACACTTTCAAACCGTGACTTTTCAGCTGGTATGGCCGAGGTAATTAAGTGTGGCTTTATTTCCGAAAGTAGAATTATTGAACTCCTCCTTGGACAAGATGTTAAGTCACTGCGGCTAGATCATGAAAGAGTTTTATCGCTCATTGAAGCGGCAGTAAATATCAAAGCGCAAGTCGTCTCTGCAGATTTTAAGGAGAGCTTTGCACGTGAAGTTCTCAATTACGGTCATACCTTAGGTCACGCAATTGAAATTCATAGCAAGTACACAATGCGACATGGTGAAGCAATATCAATAGGGCTCGTCTTTGCTGCCGAGCTAGCATCTATTTCCGGTGATCTTGAAACTAAGATTGTTGATTTACATCGACAGTTGCTCACTTCACTAGATTTGCCAACTACATATCCGCGTTCGGCATGGAACGAATTACTTCCGCTGTTGTCACTAGATAAAAAGACTCGTGGATCAACATTGAGATTCGTAGCAATCTCAGCTATTGGCAAGACTCATCGCATTGAGGGAGTAAGTCCAGCCCAACTCTTACAAGCATATGAGAGAATATCTTCATGAAAATATTGGTTCTCAATGGCCCCAATTTAGGTCGCTTAGATATACGAGACTCGTCCATTTATGGTGATCTCAACTACGCAGAACTAAAGAGCTTAATCGAAAGTGCAGCTCAGTCTCATGGCTTTGAAGCTGACGTTAGACAAAGCGATGATGAAGCAACAATTATCGGCTGGCTACATGAAGCTGCCGACGAGAAACTTCCAGTCATAATTAATCCGGCAGCTTTCACCCATTACTCAATAGCCATACACGACGCCGCCGAACTTTTGACAACCCCATTGATCGAAGTTCATCTTTCAAATCCCATGTCGCGAGAGGATTTCCGGCACACATCTGTTATTTCTGGGGTAGCGAACGGAACAATCGCAGGATTTGGTCCAAATTCTTATGTATTAGCGTTGATTGCCCTAAAAAATCTACTCCAATAGGCGAACTGAACACTAGCTCGGAGCAGGTATCCTTGGCTTCTTGCTATCACAACCGATAGCCGAACTATTTCAATGAGTGGAGCTCAACCGTGGCAACTACAGCAGATATGAAAAATGGAATCACTCTCGACATTGAGGGTCAACTGTGGAACGTCGTCGAGTTTCAGCATGTAAAGCCTGGCAAAGGTCCGGCATTCGTTCGCACAAAGCTCAAGTCAGTGTTGACCGGCAAAGTCATTGATCGCACATTTAACTCTGGCGTAAAAATTGATATCGAAATATTAGAAAAGCGCGATATGCAATTCCTGTACAAAGAGGGTGAAGACTTTGTATTTATGGATGCCAAGACGTACGATCAAATCACGATTTCTCGAGCGACAGTAGGCGACATGGCGAATTACATGCTCGAGAATACTGATGCAGTTGTTGCAGTTCATGACGGGAATCCTTTGTACATTGAATTGGCTGCATCAGTCCCCTTGAGAATTACCTACACTGAACCCGGCATTCAGGGAGATCGATCTTCCGGAGGCACGAAACCGGCAACCGTGGAAACAGGTATCGAAATTCAAGTCCCGTTGTTTATCAAGCAAGATGAAATTGTCATGGTAGATACTCGAGATGGTTCTTACCAAGGCCGCGCTAACTAGTGTCGGCTCGTAGTAAGGCGCGCAAAGCAGCGCTTGATTTGCTCTTTGAATCAGATATACGTGGCACGAGCGCTGTTGAAACCCTCTCAACTCGTGATGTAGTTGAAGAAGGCCCTGATGCCCGTCCGATTCGCGATTACACCCGAGAATTGGTTTTGGGCGTCAGCGAAAACTCACGCAAAATTGATGAGTTAATTTCGACATATGCCCAAGGTTGGGACATGGATCGTTTACCTACCGTGGATAGAAACATTTTGAGAATTGGAATCTATGAAATTCTTTGGTCACAGAATATTCCAGATGGCGTGGCTATTGACGAATCATTAATTCTTGCCAAAGAACTTTCTACAGATGGCTCTGCATCCTTTATCCATGGAGTTCTTGGAAGAATTTCGTCAATTAAAGATAGTTTAGCTATTGAGTATTAATCACCAGTCTTAATTCCTTTAGGGTGTCGATCAAATCTACGACGTTTTTTCCCAACGCCAAAGCTAAGCAGGTTATATCGGTTCCGCGAATCGACAAAATTTCACCGTTGTAATCATTTCTCTGCTGCACTAGTCCGCTGATAAATGTGCATATTGTTCGTATCTCGTAGGTGTGAGAAGACACTAACTCTTGATTGTGAATCAACTGTTTAACTTGACGTAAATCAAGTACAACTCCTAATGGCTCGCGTGCAGATTTACGCGGTTCTTCTAAAAGGAAGG
Organism: Actinomycetota bacterium; assembly: GCA_947480465.1. Taxonomy (GTDB): domain Bacteria; phylum Actinomycetota; class Actinomycetes; order Nanopelagicales; family Nanopelagicaceae; genus Planktophila. The sequence continues at coordinate 1,955 of CANKCT010000075.1, read as the reverse complement.
AAAGCGGCACCCCATAAAAGTTGGCCAACGAGATGGCCTTTTTTACACTCAGAGCGCGATCGCCTCTTTCATATGAACCGAGCACGACTGCTCGGATTGCCCGGTGGCTTTTTCTTTCTACATCGCCAAGGGTGAAACCTCTCGCCGTGCGAATTTCCCTCAAACGCTCACATATAGACTCATTGGTCGTCATAGGGGCGACTTTAATCCTGGCTCGGCGATCCAGAAGGGGTTTATCCACAGTCGAATAGTTAGGGTGATATAGTCTGCACCGCATCCTTTAACGACCCATCCTGAGAGATGGGGAAGGAGATTTACATGAGTTCTGCCCTGTCTGCACCTGAAATATCTCGTGCATTGATTCGCATATCCCACGAAATTCTAGAAGCCAATCCAGATTCATCAAAAATTACGCTTCTGGGAATCCCAACTCGCGGTGCACATCTCGCATATCGAATCGGTGGCCACATGTGCGAATTCGCGGGTCATGAAATCCCAGTTGGGACACTCGATATCACTCTTCACCGCGATGATTTAAGGCTACGACCGCCGCGGGCAATAATGCCTACGTCAATACCGAATGAGGGCATTGAGGGCCGTGAAGTTGTGTTGATTGACGATGTCCTGTTTTCGGGTCGAACAATCCGAGCAGCCCTAGATGCTTTGGGCGAAATCGGACGCCCTCGCAGAGTTCAATTGGCAGTGTTAGTAGATCGCGGCCATAGAGAACTACCTTTACGAGCTGATTTCGTTGGCAAAAATATACCAACTGCTATTACCCAATCAGTAAAACTTCACTTAACTGAGATTGATTCTATTGATGAAGTTTTGGTGGAGGATTAATGATGCGACATTTACTGTCAATTGCTGATCTTTCAAAGCCAGAGGCGATCTCAATACTTGATACTGCTGTTGAACTGGCAAGAGTCAGCGACGGTGCAGTTAAGAAACTTCCAACGCTACGTGGACGAACAATTGTTAACTTATTTGCAGAAGACTCAACACGTACGCGGATTTCATTTGAAGCTGCTGCAAAGCGATTGTCGGCCGATGTAATTAATTTTTCGGCCAAAGGATCTAGTTTGAGTAAAGGTGAGTCCCTCAAAGACACTGCGCTGACTCTACAAGCGATGGGTGCTGACGCTGTAATAATTCGCCATAGCTCATCAGGTGCCCCGCAACGACTAGCAGATTCTTCTTGGATGCAAGGTAGTGTGATTAATGCCGGAGATGGAACCCACGAACATCCGAGCCAAGCCTTACTAGATGCATTTACTATCCGTAAACATTTAGGTAAGGGATCTTCAGATTTACAAGGAATAAAAGTTGCTATTGTCGGAGATGTTTTACATTCGAGAGTGGCTCGGTCTAATGTTTTGTTATTGAACCTTTTAGGTGCGAAAGTGACTTTGGTAGCACCTCCTACGTTATTACCCGTTGGTGTTGAAAGTTGGCCAGTTGCTGTTTCATATAACTTTGACGAAGTTGTTGCCTCCGTTGATGTAGTCATGATGTTGCGAGTTCAACAAGAGCGAATGAGCGACCTTTTCTTCCCAAATGCTCGTGAATATTCCAGATATTTTGGTCTTAATTCTGAGCGTCTTGCACTAATGAAACCTAGCTCCATAGTGATGCACCCAGGTCCGATGAACCGTGGGCTCGAGATTTCTGCTGATGTTGCTGATAGTGCTCGCTCAGTTATAGTTGAACAAGTAGCCAATGGTGTTAGTGTCAGAATGGCAATTTTATATGTCCTGTTGGCTGGACAACCTCTAGAAGTGGGTGGTAATTAAATTGTCCCAGCAATACCTACTTAAAAATGCACAGCTCCCCAATGGGACAATGAGTGATCTACTCATTGTGGATGGATTTATAAGTTCTATTGCAAGTAACATTTCGGGGGCAGAAGCTCAAGTAATCGATGTTACTGGCTCGGTAGTTTTGCCAGGATTAGT
>CANKCT010000074.1 GCA_947480465.1 Actinomycetota bacterium | reverse complement strand
ATTGATTCTCTCCTTTTTCTCAACGTGATTCTTAATCTGCTCTATCGTAATTTTCTTGATTGAGTTTTTTGCTGCGAAGTTTTCTAGATTCCCTCCCCGCATCATAGAACCATCATCATTAACTAGCTCAGAAATAACCGCGACAGGATAGGACTCGGTCAACTCGCACAAGGCAATCCCAGCTTCGGTGTGACCAGCTCTTTCATGAACTCCCCCAGCGACAGCGACGAGTGGAAAAATGTGTCCAGGTCGCATGAACTGTGTAGGAATTGCATTCGGATTAGCAAGCGCGCGAAGCGTATTAGCGCGCTCCTCTGCACTTATCCCAGTGGTTCTTCCTTCAATTACATCAACTGAAACAGTGAATGCAGTTTCATGACTATCTTCATTTCGAGTAACCATCATTGGGAGTTTTAATGCTTTGGCAATATCTTGAGTAATCACACTACAAATTACGCCAGACGTATAGCGCACCATAAAGCCTATTTGCTCTGTTGTAGCTTTTTCTGCAAGCAAAATTAAATCGCCTTCATTTTCGCGATTAGCATCATCGGTAACGATTAGGAATTTTCCATTTCTAAAATCTTCCAAAGCGGCCATAAAATCGTTCATCACTTATCCCCCTTGGCGAGCAATCTCTCAACATATTTAGCAAGGATGTCGACTTCAATATTCACTAAATCTCCGGGTTTCTTTATGCTTAAGTTAGTGCGCTCTAGGGTTTCTGGAATTAACCAAACGGTCACCATATTTTTGTCATCACGAATTTCGCCGACAGTTAACGAAACGCCATCGAGGCAAATAGAGCCTTGATTGACAATGTATCTACTCAAATTCTCTGGAACCTCAATGTCGAATTGTGCCCACTTTTCTCCAGGGGTTAGTGCGATTACCTTGGCAACACCGTCCACATGACCCTGAACGATATGTCCCCCCATTCGCGCATTTAACTGTGCGGCAAGTTCCAAGTTCACCGGACTTCCCACTTTAGCTTGAGACAATGATGTCAAGGACAAAGTTTGTATCATTACATCAGTTGTGAATTCTGTGCCCGAAACCGCAGTTGCTGTCAAGCAAACCCCGTTCACTGCAACTGAATCTCCCACATGTATATCTGCAATGAGGCGGGGTGCGTTAATACTGAAAATAGCTGATGTTTCACCTTTGCTAATTGCGGTGATGTGCCCTAGTTCTGAAATTAGCCCAGTAAACATCAAGCACCATTTCTAAAGCTATAGATTGACTTTATATCGCTACCTAAAACCTGAGTGCCGATATGTTCTAGGTAGATTTGATCGTCAATAGTTGCATGCGATTCCTGCGCGAAAAAAACCTTACCCGCCCCCAAGATTGAAGGTGATCGATAAATAACAAGTTCATCCATCAAACCCGCATCCACCATCGCACTAGCCAATTTAGATCCAGCTTCGACAAATACTTGATTGATATCAAGTTCGTTGAGATTTTCGACCAAAACGCCAAGGTCGCGAGTTTTCACAAGAAGTGTTTGTGCTTCATTGTTGAAGATCTTTGAATCTGCTGGTAAATCTTGTTCACCACAAATCACCCTGATGGGGTTGTGTGCATATCCAGGGAATTCACCTCTGGGGGTTAAATTTGGATTATCTAAAATGACTGTGTTAGTTCCGACAAGAATTGCATCAGACTCTCTTCGCAGCTTTTGAGCATCCTCGCGCGAGATTTCATTGCTAATCCATTTGGATGTTCCGTCTGATGCAGCAATCATGCCGTCAAGTGTTGTTGCCACTTTCCAAGTAAAAAATGGACGTTCCTTCTTTATCTTTGTCAGCCAAGCACGATTTGAAAATGAAGCCTCTTCACTCATTACTCCTTCAATGACCTTTATTCCTGCAGCATTTAGCTTTTCAGCCCCGCCCGCAGCGATTACATTTGGATCATTAACGGCATATACAACTGTCGAAATCCCTGCGTCAATAATTGCTCGCGTGCAAGGACCCGTAGTTCCAGAATGGTCGCATGGCTCAAGTGTTACAACCAATGTCGAACCTTCTGCCTGATTGCCTGCTTTTTTAATAGCAACGACTTCTGCATGATCATTGCTATTCATGCGATCATGAAAACCTTCAGCAAGCATGTTTCCTGACGCATCGATAATGACAGCACCGACAATTGGATTAGGTGCGCATTTACCGAGTCCTTTTTCTGACAGGGCAATGGCATGTTGCATAGCAACTGTGTAATCCATATTTACCCCCACTCATCTTTCGAGTTTCCGGGGTGGGTGCATGAAAGCACAAAAAGGGTAGGTGAATTCCTACCTTTTGTTGGTTCCTCTCATCCGGACTTTAACCGTCGGTCCCAGAATTTCACTGAGTCAACCGATACTTGGCGAGTATCGGGTCGCGGACTATAACCGCCGGTTCGAAATTACATCGACCCCGGAAACAACAAGGCAATAGTACTGGTTATTCTGAAAACTTTGCAATCCGAATTTAGGCTTGAAAGAGAAGCTAAAAATCAAGAGCTAAAATCTTTTCGTTCTCATCTGAATAAACCTCACTAAAACCAAACTTTTGATAGAAAAGCAATGCCCGCTCATTGGTAGCAGACATGTGTAAGTGGACTCCATGTGAGCCCGCATTTCTTAATTCGTTCAATAAGTGTTCAATCATCGCTTTACCATAACCAAAACCCTGATGAGACTCGATAATGTCAATATGCAAATGGGAAGGGTACTGAGCGTTGATTGCAACGTCGCCGAATCCCTGCTTATCAAGTTCGGCAAGTAATTCCACATCATTCTTAAGTAGCGCAGTTGAAATGGATTGATATTTTTCTTTAATATGCGGCCAATATTCCGTAACAAGTGTTGACTCAAACTTTGATGTATCTAATGCACCCAAGACGTAACCGACTGCTCTTTCAGAAGCAACCAGGACATAGGCAAAATTGGGTTCGTGTATCGCATAAGGTGCTGCATAAATATCGCCAACAAGGTCTGGAAGATTGTGAAGATGTGTTGCGTCCTTGCCCGAATCCGCAGTCTTTAAGCAGATCGATAGCAATGCCGGCAAGTCAGCCAAAGTCGCCGAGCGCAGTACTACGCCACTACCTAAATTCCACTCTTTCACGAGATAATCGTACCTTCGTAAATGCCAGGAGGGAGGGGTTCATGGATACCGGTAGCTTCATTGCCATAGATTCAGGTGGATCTCGTTTGCGTGGATATGCCTGGCCTTCTGAAAGAGAGTTTTCTGGAGACGGATCTATTCACTCCAGCTCTGTGGCACTTGATTTAGCAAGAAATATTACTGCAGCACTTCCTGAAGAAATTACAGAAGTAGAGACAATAGTTTTGTCTTTGGCGGGAATCCCTCACAATAAATCAGATCAAGAATTATTGGCGGCAGCGATTTCGCAAAGAGTGATTTTTTCAAAGCTATTGATTACATCCGACACTCATGCAGCGGCTCTAAGCGTTGATAGTCACAGCGATCTTGTCATTACCGTTGGTACTGGAATCACGGCATTAGTTACAAAGGATGACAAGATTTTCGACTTAACGGGCCATGGATATTTAATTGGTGATGAAGCAAGTGGTTATTGGATTGGCCGTCAAGGATTGAATGCTGCGCTTAAAGGTATAGAAGGCCGCGGAATCGAAACATCTTTGACACAAGTAGCTCAGAATTTCTACCAAATTACTGCGGCACAGTTGGCAGATTACGTTCATCAATTAGGTAATCCAGTTACACAAATTGCAGCATTTGCTCCCCTTGTCACTGAAGCTGCGGAAAACCATGATCCAGTTGCTATCTCGATATTAAATCAGGCTGCAGAGGAAATTAAGAGCCTGATTGCCACTGCAATTAAACGGGCAGATATCAAAACTGTTGCACTTATGGGGGGTGCTATCCCACCCGGAGGTCTCTTACATAAAAGTGTTCTTGCAATGACGAAAGAACTCGGAATTAACTTCACTCAAGAAGTTGCTGAACCTTTGATTGGTGCACGAAAAATTGCTTCAGACCCAACGATTCAAAAAGAGATGATCTGTATTTATGCTAGTGAAATTACGAGTAAAACATGGAGTTCCCTTTACTTACACAATGTGCAGGATTTGCTCAAGCGAGTATCACGAACCCAGGAGGATTCAATTGCTCAAGCAGTCGCTCTATTTGCTGATGCCCTAGCTAATGGAAAGATGATTCATACCTTTGGCACTGGACATTCCCACTTATTAGCCGAGGAGATCTTTTATCGCGCTGGTGGCCTAGCCGCAATTTATCCAATTCTAGATGAACGTTTAATGCTTCACAAAGATGTAGTAAAGGGAAGTCAGTCAGAGCGTCTACCCGGTCTAGCGCATGAACTTCTCACACGACACCCCATTACTAGAGGTGACGTAGTAGTTGTTATCTCAAACAGTGGTGGAAATCAGGTAACAATTGATTTGGTTTCCCTAGCCCAAGAAGCTGGTGCAAAAGTAATTGCAGTGACAAGTATTAATCATGCATCTAGCAAATCGGCTAGATCCAACAATGCCCAAAAGATTCATCAACTAAGTGATGTTGTGCTTGATAACTCTGGAATTGTGGGAGATGCATCTATACGTGTCATTGGAAATAAGATGGCAGTTGCACCAACTTCGACAATCATTGGCGGTGCAATGTTGCAAGCGGTAGTTGTTGGAACCGTAGCCGAACTGATTAAACGTGGAATCGAGCCCGAAATTTTTCTGAGCAGCAATATGGTTGGTGGAGATGAAAATAATGCTGCGATATTTGATAAATACCGACCACTTATTCACCTTTATAACTAGCTTTCTATTTCACTGCACCTTCTGTTAATCCCTCGATCACCCTACGGTTGAAGATTATGTAGAGAATAATCATTGGTATCGTGACAATGGTCAAAGCGGCAAAAAGCAGTTGATAGTTAGTCGAATATCTTGTGGAGAATGTCAGTAAACCCGTTGGAATAGTCTTTAAATCATCGTTTTGGATATAAACCAAAGCCAGTAAGAACTCGTTCCAT
>CANKCT010000073.1 GCA_947480465.1 Actinomycetota bacterium | reverse complement strand
GTAGGTGTAGTAGCTGCTTGCCTGGAAGTTTCCAGAGAAGCCGATTCCATACTTACCTTGCTTGATGTTGTCATTCATGCTCCAGTCAGCAACACCAGGCTTTGGTGCACCGAAATCTGTGTACAACTTCTTGTACTGCTCGAGTGCAGCTACACCCTTTGCGTTGTTGATGGTTACTTTGCACTTTGCATCGTAAAGAGATCCACCCATTGAGTACAACCATGAGAAGAAGCCAAGCCAGTCAGCATTTCCCCATTCGTTATAAACAGGTGTTGCAACTCCTGCTGCCTTTAACTTTGCTGCAGCTGCGTTGAACTCTTCGATTGTGTCTGGAGTTGAAGTGATGCCAGCCTTGCTCAAAGTTGTCTTGTCGTAGAACATCATCATCAAAGTAAGGTCAAATGGAACTGCATAGACCTTAGTTGCCTTGTATCCAACAAGAGCTTTGTAAATCTGTGCTGGAACCTTTGGCTGTACATAGCCAGAAACACCTAGAGCACGAAGATCTGCAAGTGCGCCTTTGTTACCAGCTGAGATACCCCATGAAAGGCCGCCAGTGAAAACATCTGGACCCTTCTTTGCGGCAGCTGCTGCAAGAACCTTTGCATAGCCATCGCCCCATGAGATTGCCTCGACCTTAACAGTCACACCTGGGTTGGCATCTTCAAATGCCTTACCAGCTGCCTTCATTACCGCAGCATCACCATCGCCACCAGTTGCCCAGACGGTCAATGTTTGTTTAGCCGCTGCGTTTGCTGGGGCAATGGAAACTACCCCTGCGATCATAGTGATAGCTACTGCTATCGCTCCTAAACGCTTCATGTTAACTCCCTTGTAGAAGCGCAAGCGGCTTTCGCTGCGCCTTGGAGGTAGAATTCTTTGAAATGACAGCGTTGTCAAGAATTAACACCGACACGTTTTTATAACAATCAGAAAGTCTTTTGGGACATTTTTTGTCTTGACAAGACAAGCGGGTTTTCAAGCAGGACAGATTTTTAAGAACTATTCCTGTTATTTGACCGTGGAATCTAGAGTTACTTCTTCGTTGCCGGTCACACTAAATGTTAAGTGCAGTTTATCGCCAGCTGTTGTTGGGCACACTAATGCCCATTTGAATGAGACTTCTTTACCTGAATCAACCATTGTATTTTCTGGAAGTCCGACAATTCCAGATTCAGGCTCAAAAACATCGAAGCACGATTGAGTTTCATCGGAATCAAAGGAACTCTGAATTATCGCAAAAGAGGCTATATCAAGGGGTTTTGCTGCGGTATTAGTCAATTTTATGTCCATCACTAAAGGACGCCCTTCGATACCTAAAGCTTCGTAATCTTTTGGTTCAAAGACCGCTGGGTCAGAGACATTGAGAATGATTCCGTCACCCAGATCAATATCGGCCCCGAAGCCACCCTCTTTTTGCTCAAGTGCATTTTCAGATGCCTTCTCGCTAATAGCCAGGGCAGAGGTGTTGTCATTGTCCATGGGAACGCGTGGGCCTGCCGTAAAGAAAGCAATAGCCACCACTGAAGCTAAGACCAGTGGTGTGATTATCTTCCAGCGTTGCATGTTTGACTCCGATTCTCGTAGGCGCAGATTTCCATTTTGTTCTATCGTTGTCAAGCCATGCGCAGGTGGCTTATGCCCGGCTTTCTAGCATGAGTTCGAGCAGCGCTCGGTCAATGTTCAAGCCCTCGAAATTTTCATATTTCGTGCCAGGACGATTGTGATTGGCAATTCCGAAGTTTCCATCAAACTCCCACAAGGAATAGCCCCACCGTGACTCACGATAGATATCAAAGAGATCTTTAAACCACGCAAGGGCTACTTCGTTGTCAGTGTATTTGTAGCAACCAAACTCACCAATATGGACTGGGCGTCCTAACTCTTGAACCTCGCGCCAAGGCTTGTAAAACTCCCACAGCGAATCACGATTCCAGTATGTGCCTTCGTATTCACATGGATAGGTCGGCACCGGCATTCCCTGACTTCCCGCCCACCATTCAGCTTGGTAGTGACTTACCAGCATCGGTTGGTACCCGCGGCCGCTATGAACAACATTTAAGTCGGCAAGTTCAGGCATCGCGAGATGACCCCCGGCTAAACCATTTATAACTACCGTTCGGTCTGGGTCAATTTCATGTATCGCGGCAGTAACTGAACGAATAAGTTTTTGATGAATGTCGCGAGTGAATCCGCGCTGACCAATTTCTGGTGGTTCATTCACTAAATCAAAACTCATTAAATCTGCATACTGGCCTTTATACCGTTGCGCGACCGCCTGCCACAATCGATGAAAAGTTTTTTGAGGCGCTTCATCTGCCCACAAGTTTGTTGACTCAAGTTCCCAGCCATTAATGCAATAGCCAGGTGCTCTGTGCAGATTTAAACTGATATGGATTCCACGGCTTACGGATTCGTGAACATATGAATCAATAAGTTTTAAAAAGTTTTCATCAATAGGGGCTTCCAGATCTTCAATCCAAAAACGGTAATCTGTTGGCAGACGTAAGAATTTAAAATCGTACTTAGCCATGAAATCGAGCATGCGTGTATCGGCTGGTAGCGCAGCAGGCAAATGTCCGCGAGAGTATGCCCACTGTGCGTTAAATCCATAACCCAAATTTTCATCAGCTTTGATCATTTATTTTTCTCCTCTAGTAGCGCCGACAGCCAATCGGCTTGAACTAATTGATGTGTAACTCCGCCACCCTCGTGTGTGTTGTATTCATAGACTTCTGTATCAACTTTTCCGGCATAGTGATTTCGCATCGCAAATATTGTTTCGGGAGGACATACCGGGTCATGCAGCCCAATTGAAATCAGAGCGGGACAAGTAGCCATAGTTACTAAGTTCATGGCATCAAAGTAAGAGAGCGTTGCAAATACTTGTTCAACTTTGTCACGGTGAATTCGGCAGAACTGGGTAATTTCATGATACGGATAGGTATCCACAACTTCAGTTGCTCTTTTAAAGTTACAAAGAAATGGAACATCAGGCATTGCTGCAAAAACGTGCTTCGATAATGAAGCCGCCGCAAGTGAAATTCCACCGCCCTGACTACCTCCAGTCACAACAATTCGATCAGGATCAACGCCAGTGATTAGCCTTGCTGCATCGACGAATGAAACTGCATCGACAAAAACTCGGCGATAGTAATAAGAGTCTTTATCTAATACACCTTGTGTCATAAAACCAGGTGTTTGACTGGGGCGTGGATATTGTCCATCCGGAGTATCGCTTAGTCGGTATCCACCACCTTGACCACGTGTATCCATAACTAAAACTCGGTAACCAACATTGACCCAGAAGAGCCACTCATGTGGCAACCCGCGACCGCCTCCGTATCCGTCATAGATGATGATGCACGGAGTTTTTTCATCTGCAGAGCGCAGGTGCATGAACCACCCTTTGATTGGATCACCATTGAATCCGGGAATTGTTACATCTTTCAGAACAACTTGCTTCATTGGAGTTGGATGATCAACGAGGATGGGAGAAGTAGGTTTTGGTAAGAATGTTTCGAGAGTAGATTTCCAAAAGTCTGCAAAATCACTGCGCTTAGTTAGCCCAACATGTAAAACTTCAAGTTCTTCTCGACTAGCTCCAATTAGCATGATTTTCTTACCTTTCGCAGTTGTTTTCTAAGTTCTCTACTTCAAGAAATAAATGATTGTGCATCGTAAAGGCGGCGGTAAAGACCCTCTTGGGCGACTAGCTCTGCATGTGTTCCTGACTCGATTATTCTGCCTTCATCCAGCACCAAGATTTGATCTGCCTCTTTAACGGTCGAAAGTCGGTGCGCAACTACGAACGTAGTTCTATTTTTCATGAGCACAGATAGGGCATCTTGAATGAGTTTTTCTGATTCAGAATCCAATGCCGAAGTCGCCTCATCTAAAATCAATATTCTAGGATTTCGAATGAGGGCTCTAGCTATCGCTAATCGTTGACGTTGGCCACCACTTAAACGAGCGCCACGTTCACCCACAAGGGTTTCAATTCCTGCGTCAAAGGCTTGAACAAACTGCCAAGCATTGGCATCTTTCAACGCCAATTCGATTTCCTTGTGAGTAACACCGCTCAATCCGTAAGCAATATTTTCGGCGATTGTCCCGTCAAATAAGACCGACTCTTGAGGCACGACGGAAAGATATTTTCTAACAGTACGAAGATCTAAGGTTTTGTAGTCGAGTCCATCGACGGTCACTTCACCATGCGATGGTCTTAAAAAGCCAATGATTAAGTTAATTAGCGTTGACTTTCCAGATCCAGAAGGTCCAACAAGTGCAATCATTTTTCCGGGCTTAGCAGAAAATGAAATATTTTGGAGTGATGGTTTGTGATTCGTTGGATAAGTAAACGACACGTTGTTTAATTCGATGACTCCGTCTACATTGTCGACGCTCATTTTTCCTTGATTAATTTCCAAATCAGGTGATTCAAGAATCTCACCTAATGAGGTAATAGAAGCAAAGCCCTTTGAGATAGTAGGTGCCAGGCTGGCCAACAAAATGATGGAACCGATTAACATTCCAAAATTTGAAGTCAGAAGAACAACGTCGCCAGCAGATATTCCAAATTTTCCTTTGAGGGCAAAGTAGGCAGAAAGCACTAAGCAGCATACGTTTGCCATTTGGAAAGTAACCCAGGCGGCTGCATTGAAGCGCCCATTAATGCGATCTAATTTCAGCCCGGCCTCTTGCACGGTGGCAAAAGAGTCCTTCATCCTGCCCACTGCTCGCCGTTCCAGGCCATGGGCACGAGTAACCGTTAACAACGTTGTCATCTCATTGACACGAGAGGACATTTTCTCTATCTGGCTGCGAAAATCTTCGTTGTATTCATTGAGCGATTTTCGCAAGCGAATAATTGTTATGGAAGCAAGCGGTGCAACGAGAATAAAAAATATTAGAAAATTCGGCACTCGAATTGCGGTTACTACGATTGCACCAGCTAGCCCATTAAGCGCTGCCAAGCCACCGTCGGACATATTGCGGAGCATTTGTTCGATATTTTCAACGTCACGAACCACTTTAGTCTGCAAAGCTCCCGCATTTGTCTTTTGATAGTAGCCAATACTCAACTGTTGCATTCGCACAACCAGGGCCGAGCGCAATCTATTTTCAGTATCTCGGACTGCCGTAGCTAGGAATTTCACATACAAGAGATTTGT
>CANKCT010000072.1 GCA_947480465.1 Actinomycetota bacterium | reverse complement strand
CCGCGGATTAAATCATTAAAAGTAGTTCCGCCATCTGGCATACGCATGCGAACAACGGCTGCACGTCCTAGTGACTTGTACTCTGCGATTTGATCTGCCGTTAAATCGCGGCAATGCCCGTTGTAACCAGGCGCTTGATTTGCTGCGCGTTGGGCTTCACGAACCGCTTCTAGCTCTTCAGGCGAGCAGTAACAGTGATAGGCATCTTTTTGTTCAATAAATTTTGCTGCCCAATGAGCATAAATATCCAAACGCTGAGATTGCAAGTATGGGCCATTATCGCCACCAACTTCTGGGCCCTCATCCCAGTCGAGCCCTAACCATTTGAGCGTATCAATTGCGGCATTGATGTACTCATCGGTCACACGAGTTGTGTCGGTATCTTCGATACGAAAGAGAAAAGTTCCTCCCGTATGACGGGCATAAGCCCAGTCAAAGAGCGCGGTACGAATATTTCCAACATGCAAATCTCCAGTTGGTGAAGGCGCGAAACGAACTTTAACTTTCTTACTCACCGTTGACTCACTTTGTTTGTTAATTCGCCAAGACCCTCAATATGCATAGTTGTGGTTCCACCAGCAATCATTGGACCAATACCAGCTGGAGTTCCTGTCAAAATAATGTCTCCTGGTAGCAAGGTCATCACTCGGGATACAAAGTTAATGATCTCGGGAACTTTAAAAATCATGTCACTGAGTTGAGCCGACTGCTTTATTTCGCCATTTACTGTGGCAGTAATCTTTTGAGTTCCAGGCACAAAATCAGTATCAATCCAAGGACCAATTGGGCAGAACGTGTCGAAACTCTTGGCACGAGTCCACTGACCATCTTTTTGTTGAAGGTCTCGAGCTGTTACGTCATTAGCGATTGTGTAGCCAAAAATCACATCATTGACGCGTTCAATTGGAACATCTTTACAAAGTCGACCGATCACGATTGCGAGTTCGGATTCGTGATCTATGCGATCTGACATCTCTGGCCAAACTATCGTGTCCTGTGGGCCGATAACTGACGTATTTGGCTTGAGGAAAATAATTGGTTCTTCGGGAACAACTCCACCCATTTCAGCTGCATGGTCAGCATAGTTTTTACCCACACAAACGACTTTTGAGCGAGGAATCACCGGTGCTAAAAGTCGAACTTTGCCCAGTTCGATTGTTGCCGCAGTCTTTTGAATGCCCGAATAAATTGGGTCTCCCGTGATGACATGTATTAATCCATCGTCTTCTAGGATGCCGAAAAGTGGATCGCTACCAAGACCTGCATCAGGACCGGGAGAAAAACGAACAATACGCATTAGGTGATTCTATCGCTTATTCGTGGTCTTCAACTTCAGTCTCTAGCCGCTCAATCAATACGCTACTTATTCGACGACGTCTTCCCAATGGTCGCTCCGAAGTTATTGTCCAACCATTGAGAGAAACTGTGCTCCCGGCGATAGGAACTCTTCCAAGTTTCTGCGCCATAAGTCCGCCAATTGTGTCAACATCTTCAAAATCTGATTCATTGATTTCAATCTTTAGCTCGTCCGCTAAATCCTCTATATGAAGTGAGGCTTTAGCCCGGGCTTTATCAGGTGAAAGCCAAGTGAAGTGATCTTCTCCGTCATCAAATTCATCTTCAATCTCACCCACGATTTCTTCAATAATATCTTCAATAGTAATAATTCCAGCAGTGCCACCATACTCATCAACAACTATGGCCAAGTGAATCTGATCTCGTTGCATCTCTTTCAGTAACTCATCTGCCATTTTTATCTCTGGGACAAAATTTGCTGGCCGCATATGCTGCTCGATGTTTTCACTCTGTTCGGCCTCATGATGATCTAACGCCCGCTTTGCTAAATCCTTGACATAGACAATTCCAATGATGTTATCAGGACCAGTTCCTACAACTGGAATTCTCGAAAAGCCAGAACGAAGTGCCAGAGAGAGGCCTTGACGCAAAGTTTTATCTTTTTCAATCCATACCATTTCAGTGCGTGGCACCATTAATTCTCGCACCAGAGTATCGCCTAGCTCAAAAACTGAGTGAATCATCTCGTGTTCATCGGACTCAACCAGACCGCGTTCGTGTGCTTGATCTACAAGATCACGCAACTCTGCCTCTGAAGTAAATGGTCCAGAACGAAAACCCTTGCCCGGTGTAATCGCATTACCAACAGTTATTAAAAGTTTAGTAACAGGTCCCAACAAAATCGCAAGGCCGTAAGCGACAATTATTCCGGAACGCGCATATTTATGTGGTTGCTGCTTACCTAATGTACGTGGGCCTACCCCGACGACGACGTAGGAAAGAACAACCATAATAAGTACGGTTAAAGCCATAGCTTGCGCCGAAGGATAATTGCGCAACAAAATTGAGGCCAGCAAAACGGTGGCAGTGAATTCACACAATTTACGAACGAGGAGAATTACGTTGAGGTAGCGCGCTGGTTGGACGCTGTATTTGCGCAACAGCGCTCCCCCGCGCTTTCCTTCGAGCTCTTCAACAACGATTCGTGAAATTGAGGTAAGCGCAGATTCACTCGCTGCCAGAAAACCGGCAAAAGCTAAGAGAGCAATGATGCTAATAATTGCGATCGGACTCATTGAGACTGCTTCCATTTCTTTACTAAATCTTCTTGCAGCGCAAACATCACGCGCTCTTCGGCTGGATCAGCATGGTCATACCCAATAATGTGCAACAAGCCGTGAGTGGCCAAGATAAAAATCTCATGTTCGGTGGAATGTCCGGCAACTTTGGCTTGCTCCGCAGCGAAATCCGGACTAATCATGATGTCGCCAAGAGTTACAGCATCACCCACATTTTCTGGCATATCCATAGGAAATGAAAGTACGTCAGTACTGCCAGGTTCATCCATCCACTTAACATGGAGCTCAGTCATGTAGTCATCATCGATAAAGCCCACGCTTAAATCGCACTCTGGATTAAGGTCAAGCTGATTCATCGCAAAAGTGAGCAGTGAAGTTACTTCACTGCTTGGCACCAATCGTCCGGAAGAGTTTGTTACTTCGATGCTCATTTATTGCCGAATCGGACGTAGAGCTTGGCGCTGCTCATCAAAATTATCATAAGCCTTAACAATGTCTCCGATTAATCTGTGTCGAACAACGTCTTCGGCAGTCAATTCAAGAAAAGCTATGTCATCTATGTTGCCCAAAATATCTCGGACAACGCGCAGGCCAGAGTGTTGACCATTAGGTAAATCCACTTGTGTAACGTCGCCAGTAATAACCATCTTCGAGCCGAATCCAAGACGGGTTAAAAACATCTTCATCTGCTCGGGTGTCGTGTTCTGAGCTTCATCCAGAATAATAAAAGCATCGTTGAGAGAGCGTCCGCGCATATATGCAAGTGGCGCAACTTCGATAACCCCTGATTGCATTAAACGCGGGACCGTTTCGATATCTATCATGTCATGGAGTGCATCAAATAATGGGCGCAAGTAAGGATCAATTTTTTCACTCAATGTTCCTGGCAAAAATCCTAAATGCTCACCAGCTTCTACCGCAGGTCTAGTCAAGATTATTCGGTTTACGCGCTTACTCTGCAGGGCAGATATGGCCATCGCCATTGCTAAATAAGTTTTTCCAGTTCCTGCTGGTCCAATTCCAAACGTGATTGTGTGATCCTCGATAGCATCTACATATCTTTTTTGATTGGCTGTCTTCGGGCGAATAGTTCGGCCACGATTGCTAAGAATATTTAGAGATAGAACTTCTGCTGGATGATCAACTGGAGTTTTTTCTAACATTGCGATTGATCTATTCACGGCTTCAACAGTTAAGTTATTTCCGGAGCGAATGACAACCATTAGCTCGGCAAAGAGATTTTCTAAATTTGCACAGTCACTATGTGGGCCGCGAAGAGTAATTTCATTTCCTCGAACAGTGATATTGACAGATGGAAAGGCCGCTTCAACAGCTCTGAGATTGTCATCATGTGGACCAATGAGTGCGACCATAGGGATCGCGATAGGTACCGTAATTAATGTGCGCTCCATGTGGGGCTTAATCTATCTTTAACCCGGTGGCCATGCCAGTGAACGGCCGCCAATCAGATGTAAGTGAGCGTGAAAAACGCTCTGGCCAGCTTCTTCGCCGGTATTGAGCACATTTCTAAAGCCTGAAAGACCTCTTTCGGCAGCTATCTGCTTGGCGACAGAAAATAGGTCTGCGGTGATGGTTGGCGACAATTGCGCCAAGTCACCAATATTTTCTACGTGGATCGTCGGGATTATCAAAACATGAGTTGGTGCTTGTGGAGTTATGTCGTCAAAAGCAACAACATTGTCACTGCGGTAAACAATCTGCGCTGGAATATCACCAGTGACTATTTTACAAAAGATGCAGTTTAAATCCAGGGCCACGCAATTACCATACCTTCAAAAGTGCAGAAACTGCGGCGACTGCAGCGATTCCAGCATGTGCCGAACGCAGAATTGGTCGACCCATTAACGCCACTTTTGCACCAGCGCTAGTAAAAGCATCAAGCTCGCTTTGGGTGATTCCACCTTCAGGGCCAATGATGATAAGTAAGTGCGCGACATTATGTGAAGAAACGCAATCACTAAGTTTGACAGCGGCGCTCTCATGGAAAACTAAAGCTAGATCACTTAACTTGATTGCCTCACAGATTTGCTCCGTTGTAGCAACATCCGTTACCTCTGGAATTCTTAGTCTGCGTGATTGCTTGCTCGCTTCACGGGCAGTGACTGCGAATTTATCCGAACCTTTTCCAATACTGCGAGCTGCCGCCCACGGCACAATTCGATCGACACCCGCCTCTGTCAAAAGTTCAATTGCTTCTTTGGAGCGATCACTCTTAGGTAGTGCTTGAACAACGGTGATGGTTGTTGGGAGAGCTTCTTGAAATCCACTCATCATTACTTCGACTTCAATCGATTTCTTCTTCACTGCAAATGCTTTGACTTGGCTCCAAGAACCTGTTCCATCAGCAAGCATGAAAATCTCACCTGCAGACATTCGTAAAACGCGGACAGCGTGCTGTGCATCCTCATTATCGAACTCATAGATTTGACCAATCTGAGTTGGTAAATCCTCGACAAAGAATAGAGTCAGCATTATTTAGAAAACGCGCCTTTTATCTTGGAAAAGATGCCACCGTCGTGACCCTTAACATGGGCATCACCAGATTTTTCTCCACGGAGCTCGGCGAATTTCTTTAGTAAATCCTCTTCCTCGCGGTTCAACTTCGTAGGTGTCGCAACTTCAATATGAACAATGAGGTCGCCTCGTCCACCATGGCGAAGTCGCGTCATTCCTTTACCTTTTATAGCAATAGGAGTTCCACTCTGTGTTCCAGCTTTAAT
>CANKCT010000071.1 GCA_947480465.1 Actinomycetota bacterium | reverse complement strand
GACTTAGTACCAACGGTTCCTGAAACTAAAGTCTCATTTGAATATTCACCTGAGTCATACACCGGAACAGAACTAGAATTTGCCGTTGAGGTCTGTAATGCCGTCAATGCAATCTGGAAACCTACCCCGGCCTGGAAGACCATAATGAATTTACCGGCCACGGTTGAAATGGCTACACCCAATGTTTATGCAGATTCAATCGAATGGATGTGTCGCAACTTAGAAAATCGCGACAGTGTCATTGTCTCTTTACATCCACACAATGATCGAGGAACCGGTGTTGCTGCCGCTGAATTAGGTTATTTAGCTGGTGCAGATCGCATCGAAGGTACTTTGTTTGGTAACGGTGAGCGCACTGGAAACGTCTGCCTCGTAACCCTTGGAATTAACCTAGTCACACATGGGATAGATCCGCATATTGATTTTTCCAATATCGATGACGTTCGCCGAACCGTTGAGTATGCGAATCAACTTCGCGTTCCGGAACGTCATCCATATGGTGGAGATTTAGTCTTCACTGCATTTTCTGGCTCACACCAAGATGCCATCAAAAAAGGCTTTGATCATATGGCAAATGATGCGAAAACTGCTGGTCGAGAAGTTCGCGATCACACATGGGCTGTGCCATATCTACCGATAGATCCATTAGACATTGGACGTAGCTATGAGGCCGTGATTCGAGTTAACTCACAGTCGGGTAAAGGCGGTGTCGCTTATCTGATGAAAAATGAGCACCACTTAGATCTGCCTAGACGTTTGCAGATTGAGTTTTCCAAAGTTGTTCAAGCAAA
The DNA here is from genome assembly GCA_947480465.1 of Actinomycetota bacterium. Lineage (GTDB taxonomy): Bacteria > Actinomycetota > Actinomycetes > Nanopelagicales > Nanopelagicaceae > Planktophila. The sequence goes on along the minus strand of CANKCT010000071.1, from coordinate 4,555 downwards.
AACCGATGCCGAAGGTGGAGAAATCACTGCAGATGCGTTGTGGTCAATTTTTGAAGATGAGTACTTACCAACACAGAGTGCGCCATGGGGACGCTTTCGCCTGAAGGGATTGAGTCAAACATCTATTCTCGATGAGGATGTTCACTTAACCGTTTCAATTACAGACAGAGGCGAACTGCACGAGCTCAAAGGACAGGGCAATGGCCCCATCGCTGCGTTCTGCAATATCTTGCAAAGCTATGGGGTAGATGTTCGAGTTCTTGATTATTACGAACATGCCTTATCTGCTGGCGGCGATGCTTCTGCGGCTGCATATCTTGAATGTGCGATAGATGGTGAAGTTTATTGGGGAGTCGGGATCGATCCAAATACTACGACCGCATCATTGAAAGCAGTCGTGTCTGCCATTAATCGCGCAATTCGCTAATCCACGCACTACCTTTATCCATGTGAGTTTGTATAGGGATGAAGCCATTGTGCTGCGCACTCAAAAACTCGGCGAAGCTGATCGCATCATTACTTTGCTAACGCGCGATCATGGTCGTATTCGTGGTGTCGCCAAAGGCGTGCGTCGTACGATGTCGAAATTTGGAGCCCGCCTTGAACCCGGAAGTCATATTGATGTTCAACTTTTCGTTGGAAAAACTTTTGACACCATTACACAAGTTGAAGCTCTCATGAATTATGGCGAGTCACTCACCGATGACTATCAACGTTGGACGGTTGCTGCTGCCATCATGGAGGCATCAGAACGATTTAGTCCAAATGAGCATGAGCCAGCTACAAAAGAATTCAACTTAGTAGTTGGCGCACTAAGAGTTCTGGCCGAGAGTCGTTATGCGCCACTCTTAATTCTCGATGCATTCCTTTTGCGATCCTTAGATATTGCTGGTTATGCACCATCTATGACCATCTGTTCCAACTGTGAGAAGCCAGGTCCACACCGATATTTCTCTTTAGTTGGAGGCGGCTCGGTTTGTGCAGATTGCCGACCATCTGCCTGCGCAACGCCAGCAACAGAAACTTTGGAGTTGATGGATGCGCTGTTACAAAGTAATTGGGAAGTTGCTTCTGCAAGTGAATCAAAACATCGCCGTGAGGCTAGCGGTTTGATTGCCGCATATTTACAATGGCATCTTGAAAGAGGCTTGAGGAGTTTGCCGATGGTAGAGCGCGTATGACGATTCACACCCCTAACCATGTTGCCCTCGTCATGGATGGGAATGGCCGTTGGGCTAAGCAGCGTGGATTACCGCGCACTGCTGGCCATGAAGCTGGTGAGGCAGCCCTCTTCGACGTTATAGGTGGTGCAATTGAATATGGCGTGAAAGAAGTAAGTGCTTACGCTTTCTCAACTGAAAACTGGCGCAGGTCTCCAGAGGAAGTAAAGTTTTTAATGGGATTTAATCGCGATGTAATTCGACGCCGCCGCGATGAAATGAACGATATGGGTGTTCGAATTCGCTGGGTTGGCCGTCCCAAGCGTTTATGGAGCAGCGTTATCAATGAGCTTGAAGCTGCAGAAGAGTTAACAAAAAAGAATAAAACCCTGACATTAAATATGTGTGTCAATTATGGTGGCCGCTCTGAAATAGTTGATGCGGCCGCCTCTCTGGCACTTGATGTTAAGCGCGGAAAAGTCAAAGTTGATTCAATTACTGAAAAAACTTTTTCAAAGTACTTGGATCAGCCAACTATGAGCGATGTAGATTTATTCTTAAGATCGTCAGGGGAGCAACGCACTAGTAATTTCTTACCTTGGCAATCTGTTTATGCAGAGCTAGTTTTCATGGACATACTGTGGCCAGATGTAAATCGCACGACTCTGTGGAAAGCTATTGAGGAGTATTCACAAAGAGATCGTCGATTTGGAAAAGCTTAAGTAGTTAGCATTTTTCGCAAAGTCCAAAAATCTCGGCCGTATGCCCGACATCTCTGAATCCATATTCTTCAGCTATAACTTTTGCCCATTTTTCAACCGCTCCACCTTCAATTTCGACGGTATTTCCACAGCCTTTGCATACCAAGTGATGGTGATGGGTGTCCCCACATAGGCGATAGATGGCTTCACCATCTTCACGGCGTAAGAGATCCACTATCTTGTCATCAACCAAAGTTTGCAGGGCGCGATATACCGTAGTGAGACCGATCCCGTCGCCTTCTCTACGCAGGATTTGATGTAGTTCTTGAGCGCTAGCAAAGCCACCGGTTCGCTCAAGAACTGCAATCAGTTTGAGATTTGATTTATTCATGATCCGTGTGGGTATGATCCTGATCTGTATCACCAACATGAGTCTCTTCAGTATGGATATCTCGTTCAGTTGAATGCGCATGCGCATCACCCGAATGCAGGTACGCAACTAAGCCCCACATGATTAGTACACCAGTGATTGTTGCGACCAAGGTCCAACGTGATGAGTGACGCGAATGCGCCTCAGGCAGGATGTGTGAAGTTGCAAGATAGATAACAATTCCAGAAAAAGCTGCAAGGTAGATGGCAATGAGATTATTGCTCAATATAAGCGTGCTTCCAAGTGCCGCGCCAGAAATGCGAGCTAGGGCGTCAACACCGAGCAAGCCAATACTTTTCTTTCCCCACAGTCCAGATTTAATCATGAAAGAAACGGTGTTTAGCCCATCACTAAATGCGTGAACAAGAAGTGCGATAAATACCGCAAGACCCAAATCAGAGCTAACTTTAAATGCAACGCCAAGTGCCAGACCATCGAGAAAGACATGTCCACCCATCGCAATAGCTCCGAATGCGCCGGTGAGGTTGTGGGCGTGCTCATGATCGTGACTGTAATCAGATCCCGCGGGCTCATGAGAGCCAAAGATTCGTTCATAGAAATGAAGGAGTAAAAAACCGGCGATTAAAGCAATTGAAACAACCGGTGCGTGGAGGAACTCTTGCGTTCCCAATTCGAACACCTCTGGAAGGAGATCAAATGCAACAAGGCCAAGGAGTAGGCCAGCCGATAATCCAAGAACGAGGTGGAGACGATTTTTTGCTTTTAGGGCGAGAGCTCCACCCGCAAAGGTAGAAATGGCAGTTAATGCAGCAAGAACGATGGCTATATTCATGTCGGCAGACTATCACAAAATGGAAATGATTATCATTTCCATAATCAGAGTTAGTTCGAACTGTAGGCTCAACCCATGATTGCTATTGCTCGTTTTTCCATCGCTTTAAACCAGGCAAGAAGCTTTCGATCTGAACTCGAGGCTGCCAGAGATGCTCTGGCACAAGCGCCTGGATATCTAGATGGGCAGATTGGCCAAAGTTTAGATGAGCCTACATTGTGGGTTTTAACGACGAATTGGGAAAACGTCGGTTCTTACCGTAGGGCGCTGAGCACTATGCGCGCTAAGTTGGAAGCGATTCCAGTTCTTGCCTTAGCAATCGATGAACCTGGAGCGTACGAGTAAACTTAATCTACGGAAGTAACACCAGTTGCTTTTCGCCGACAGCCAGCCGGATGGAGACAATTATGGCAACGGATCGTTTAGAAAATATTGTAGGACTTGCAAAGCGTCGTGGGTTTGTTTACCCATCATCAGAAATTTATGGGGGCCTTCGGGCTTCCTGGGATTACGGCCCACTCGGAGTAGAACTTAAAAACAATGTTAAACGTCAATGGTGGAAATCCATGGTCATGGGCCGTGAGGATGTTGTTGGTTTAGATTCATGCGTAATTCTTGCTAAGGAAGTATGGGAAGCATCTGGTCACGTTGCAACTTTTAGCGACCCGCTTACTGAATGCACCGCCTGTCACAAACGTTATCGTGCCGATCACCTTGAAGAAGCTTATGAAGCAAAACATAAGAAGAAGCCAGAATCTTTAACTGAAGTTAACTGTCCGGCTTGTGGAAACAAAGGACAGTTCACAACACCTAAGCAGTTCAGCGGTTTACTAAAAACTTTTCTTGGACCAGTAGAAGATGAATCAGGTCTTGCTTATCTGCGTCCAGAGACTGCGCAAGGAATCTTTATTAACTTCGATCAAGTAATGACAACTTCACGCAAAAAACCACCATTTGGCATCGGACAAATTGGTAAGTCGTTCCGTAATGAAATTACTCCCGGAAACTTTATTTTCCGCACTCGCGAATTTGAGCAGATGGAGATGGAGTTTTTCGTTGTTCCGGGAAGCGATGAAGAGTGGCACCAATACTGGATTGATACGCGACTAGCCTGGTATGTAGATCTTGGTATCAACCCTGATCGCCTGCGAATTTATGATCATCCAAAAGAGAAGTTGTCTCATTATTCAAAGCGCACCGCAGATATCGAGTATAAGTTTGAGTTTGCGGGTACTGAATGGGGCGAGCTCGAAGGAATTGCTAACCGTACAGACTTCGATCTCAAGGCCCACTCTGCCGCTTCCGGTAAAGAGCTTTCCTACTTTGATCAGGAAAAAGGCGAGCGTTGGACTCCATTTGTCATTGAGCCTGCTGCTGGTGTTGATCGCTGCACACTCACATTCTTAATGGATGCCTTCACTGAAGATGAAGCACCAAATAGCAAGGGTGAAATGGAAAAGCGTGCAGTCCT
>CANKCT010000070.1 GCA_947480465.1 Actinomycetota bacterium | reverse complement strand
CGGTTTTTGCCTCGACGTTGAGACGCAGTAAAGGCTCAGTATTGGATGGCCTCACATTAAACCACCAAGTATCGCCAATGACGCTGAGGCCATCAAGGTGGTCGATTTCCACCCCCGCACGCGCGGAAAATTTCGCTTCGATAAGTGTTGTCGCTGAAGCCGAATCCTCAACGGTCGAATTAATCTCGCCACTTGAAACATATCGCTGATACGGCGCAAGTATTTTTGACATCGTCTTCTTCGATTCACCAAGAGCGGCAATTGCATGCAAGGCCGCTAAAGCCCCAGAGTCGGCACGCCAAAATTCTTTAAAGTAAAAATGTCCTGAATGCTCTCCCCCAAAGACCGCGCCGCTTTCAGCCATCATGGCCTTTATATATGAGTGACCAACTCGAGATCGTAATCCAATGCCGCCATTTTCTTGAACGACTTCCAAAACTGAGCGCGATGAAATTAAATTATAAATGATTGTTGAACCTGGATGTTTGATTAGTTCGCGGTGAGCAATTAATGCCGTGAGGTCAGATGGATTTATTGTGTTCCCATTTTCATCTACTAGAAAGCATCTATCAGCATCGCCATCAAATGCTAAACCCAAATCAGCTTTATGTCTTTTTACGGCACTTTGTAAATCGCGCAGGTTTTCTGGATCAATAGGATTTGCTTCATGGTTTGGAAAGTTGCCATCGAGTTCAAAGAACAAGGGAATAACTGTGCAGTTCAATCGAGAGAATAAAGCTGGGGCGGTGTGCCCTGCCATTCCATTTCCTGCATCAATAACAATTGTCAATGGACGTATCTCTGATAGGTCTACAAGTTTTAGTAAGTGATCTACATAATCTTCAAGCATGTCTCGTTGAGTTTCAATACCCACAGAGCGAATTTCAAGGGGAGAACCTTGACGTACGAAGCTCTCAATCACTTGAAGACCCGACTCTTTTCCGATCGGACGTGCACTGCTGTAGCAGAGCTTTATGCCGTTATATGCCGCCGGATTATGACTTGCCGTGAACATCGCACCCGGCAGACCTAACTTTCCAGATGCAAAGTACATTAAATCTGTCGATGTAAGACCAAGGCGAATAACATCAAAGCCAGTTGAAGTGATACCGGCAGAGAAAGCATCCGCTAACTCTTGTGAAGAATCCCGCATGTCTTGTCCCACTACGACAGTAGCTGGCTCACGTTCTTGCTGTAAAAGACGGGCAAAAGCTACGCCTGTTGCAAATGTGAATTCAGGAGTGATCTCTGAATCAACTAGTCCACGAATATCGTAGGCTTTAAAAATATTGGGAACTTGATTCATAAACAATGTTTACGAAGGAACGGCACGAAGGTGTCCCCTTCGACCTAATTGAGATTGCGAACTTTCAAAAAGTGAATCTGCATTGGTGTTAACTGAAGTTGCGGCAACTTCTCGGACCGCATCGGCAATCGCCATTAGGTCATCTTCTGAAGGCCCGAGTTCTTGTTCGGAAGGTGCTTGCTTAATAACAGTCCAACCATGTGGCACCTTGAGGCGTTCGCCATGTGTTGCACAAAGATCATATGCATGTGGCTCACTAAATGTTGCAAGTGGACCAACCACTGCTAATGATTCAGCATAGATATAAGTCAAGGTCATCGTCGCAATAGATCGACACCCTGCGCGTGAACAGCCACGCCCTAATCTTGCCTGTGAACTCATACCCGCAAGATTAGTCGGAAGTTATGGATATTTTGGGGATTATCAGGGGTTTAAGACTTTTATGTTCGAGTGAGGAACTTCAACTCGCGTCAAAACGCTACCCGGAGCAATTGGGAGATATCCATAGCCATTACTTGATGCAACTAATGCGCCCGCGTATGTGTTGGGGCTAGTTGTAATGATTGAGATTGAACGCGCAGCATTAGGCACCCGCCATGTTGCTATATCAGTTCCTTTTATTGTCGTAAGAATTTTCTTTCCATTGATTAAAGTAACCTCAGCTTTGATATCTATAGAGTCCCCTCCAAATGCAATCAGCGGGGACAATCCCGTCACAGCCAAAATCATTGGCGAAAGAATTGGAGTTGGTGTACTCCATAGAAAATCCTTGCGTCCATTTATGGTCACGCTCGAGGATATAGCGGCAACGACCGGTTCGTCCGATTTGATCCGAACCGCAAAAGCGCTGGCAGATAAATTGGGCTTTATTGTGAAAGCGGTTACTGAACCCGCTGATATCTTCCGCGAATCAAAACCTACTGGCACAAATTTTCCATCGGCAGACAAAAGTTCCAGTGTGAATATTGCGTCAGAGTCTGCTGGTGCAAGAATTCGAAGGGTATGTGATCCTGCAACTTTTTGACCTTGCTTAGGCAACTGATTTGGAATAGCGGGAATTACTAATGTTGTTGCAGGTGATGAAATGGGATTAACAAAGTCACCACCTAACGCTCTTAATCCTGCACCTAATTCGTCAATCATAAATGCATTGACACGGCCAGCTCGTACCAACACATGAACTGTCAATTCTTTATCACCAGTTGCCAACGAATCTAAAGGCACTGCTGTGTAGCTCTTGGATTTTAGATTAAGTGACTTCACAGGTTTAATTCCATTTTCGGAATAAGTCTGTAAATCAACAGTGGCTTCACTTAAGCCACTGTTGATTACTATCAAACGGCCACGAGTTGTTACATCGGAACTGCCACCCACGAACCATTGTGAAGTTATTGGTCCAGTACAAAGCGCTCCACCTGCCCAACTATTTGAACGGCTTTGCCAAACAACTGGCGTAACACCATTGGCAGAAATTACAACAGACTCTTTTGGTACGGCATATCGAAGACTGTTGAATGGGATTGTTTTTGTGCTGCGATTTTCCAGCCGCTGAAATTGGGTTTTTGAAGATGAGACTGAAATTTGCGATGTTATGCCTTTAGAGGTTGGAGGACAAACAACCACAGGATAGCTCTCTGAAAATACTGATTGCTGAGACGATGAAGTAAAGAGAGTTGAAGCTATAAAAGCGAGAACGAGGGCGAGAATCGCTGATACTTGCCGTCTCATGCTAGTTCCGTCTCCGATATTTCACGTTTTCTGCGCCCAGCAGGTGTTGCAAATACTATGACAAGAATCCATGTGATAATTTCAAATGAAAGCCATGCGCGTCGAATCGTTCCATCGTGCAAGAGAGAAATTTCTCCCGCTTCTGTTGCAATAAATACCGGAAGGTTTTGCTCACTCCTAACTCTCTCAAGTCGATATCCATTTTCAAGAATCTGCCATGAACGATCAAAACTTTCTGTAAGCAGAATTCTTCCAGGTCGGTTTACGTTAGTTCGTGCTCCAATTTCTCCAGTGTCCAAAAGAGTACGTTCTCCATCTGCGCCAACAAAAACTAATCGGCCAGTGACCCCTGCCACGCGCCACACAACCCCTGCTGACGTCGCTGATGCTCGCGTGAAACCACCAAAACTATCAATCGTACGAATTACATCTGAGTCGAAAGGCAGCTTTACAAAAATATATTTAATTCCAAAGTCGGCAAAAACTTTACTGCTTGATATTCCAGATCCATCAATGAGGGCTTGTGCGGCAGTTGCAATTTCTTCTAATTGGCGCGGCGCAACATCGGGTTCTCCTAACGAGATATCCTTGCCACGGGAAACATAAAACTGAATACTCTTTGAGTCTGCACTTCCCATTTCACGAAGTACTAGCGTTTTTGTATCTTTTTCTGCGCTCAAGAATGCGGGCATCACAGTATTTCTGCTACTTTGAACAGGCGATGTCGCCCCTACAGACATAGACCATACGACTGCAGCGATTGAATACACTGCGGTAACGCTCAGTAGAAGCGCGGCCAAGATGTGTCGAAAGTGAATATTCGAAGAAACCAAAACCGCTCGAATTCGATCAAGAATTACCACTCCAGCAGCACTAGCGGCAATAGTTGCTCCAACTAAAAATGTTCCAACCCAGACCCTTGTTGGAGCTGAATCACCGTGAGTTGCAATCGAAAAGGTTGAGAAAATAACTGCAGCAGATAAGAAGTAGGTGCCATACAGAGCAATAGTTTTGGCTGCACTTGATGTAAATAGGGCGACGAGCAAAATCAAAAGTAAGGGACTAAGTAGCCACCAAGGTGGTGATCCCGCCCCACCTGGATTTCCAAGAATTACAAAATTTGCAGATCCACCTGGAAGCTGTAGTCCAGGTTCAGCCAAGAATTTAGTTGGTGAAATGATTGCTTCAAACGAGTACGGTGCGGTGAGGGCAAATGGCACTGCGAAGAGGGTTATTCGTTTTTTCAAACGCTCAAAAAAGAGAGGCTTATTTAAGCTAATTGAGTAATCCTTATAATCTAAAAATATCGCAGCTACGACAAGTCCAAAAAATATAATTGAAACGGTTAATGCAAACGCATACAGAAAAGCGATTAACAAAGTAAATGTAAAAATCTGCCTCCAGGAATGGAGTTCGATTTTTCTCCAATTACTGAGCAGGATGGGGATCTGCGGTGCGATTATAAGAATTGCTACAGTTGCCAATCGGCCAGAATTTATAGCTGCAATCGCAACTGGTGATATGGCGTAAATAAAACTTGCAGGAACACTAATCCAAATATTCTGAGTCAACTTTTTGAACAGTCTCAGAATTGAGGCCATCATCGCAATAGGTGCGGTTAAGAAAAACAGAGTTACAAGAAGTGGTGCTTTTCCAAATAAAAGAGTTGAAAAAATAGCCAAAATAGCGACCCATGGCGGTGACGCTTGAGAACTCCCCATACCTATCTGGTGCCAAGATTCAAAGTAGCTACGCCATAAATCTTGTGCTCCACCTGGGGAAGTTGGTAAGGCACCACCAGTTAATGATCCCAATCGCATTCTTGATGCGATTAAGGTGACTATTGTTAGAAGAATAAATGCACTAACTTCTGGTTTTCGAAAAATATCAAACCAGCGAAATCCGTATGTGGGCACGAGTAAATCTTCATCCTCTGCTGAATCTAGAATTGAAGATGAAGTTGTATTGCTTTCCGAAATGAAACGTCGTCGAAGCGCATCAATAATTCGTGAAGATGTGAGCCTCAGTTGTGACCATCTAGGTGGAATATATGGGGCTACTACACGGGATGAAACGAACCGGTGTAACTTTCGAACTCTTCTTGCTTTAATAATAATCCCGGGCTTAACAAGCAGAGTTGCAACTGCAAGCAACTCATCACTTGCATAACCCGGAAGCTTTGCTAGTAAGTATCCCAGTGCGCGAAGCATTGCTGAGCCGAGAAGTTGGACGGCAAGCCATGGGAGCATCCACCAGCTTGAGTTGGCAAGAAGCACATAAGCGGCATTACGACGGTCAAGTAAGAGTGGACGAT
>CANKCT010000069.1 GCA_947480465.1 Actinomycetota bacterium | reverse complement strand
TATTTACTTCAAGCATGTCATTGATACGTTGCTGATATCGCTCTTTTGAAACTCGCGTTGGGAATGGATCATCAGGAATCCAGTTTGCCCCACGAATCCATAAACGCTCACCATTAACTTTGATTGCAAATAGATTTTTATTATCACGAACAATGGAGGTATCTAGTTCAACTTTTCTAAAACCAACACGCCTGGTATGAGTTTCTAATACTTGACCGGCAGAATCTAAGAGATTGAACTCGATGTTATAGAGAGGTTGATTTCCTCGCCCCCTTGGATGCCAGATTTCGGCTTCGGGAACTTGCAGAACCTGTTGGAAAGTCGAACCCGCTAAATCTAAATTCCATTCGGCAATACTCTGACCGCCTTTGGCAGGAATTACTCGAATTGAGGCTGAAACTCCCTCTAATTCACCCTTTATCGGTGCATTTATTTCAAAAGACGGTGTTCCATTTTCTACGGTAGGAACCACAGCCAAGTGATCAACATAGGCCACATCCCAAGTGTGAAGATGTATTGGCTTCCAAATTCCTGATGAAACAGTTATCGGACCCCAGTCCCAGCCATAGCTACACGCCATCTTGCGCTGATAGTTATAAGGCATGTCATACGGACGTGGATACAGACCAAGATTGGCGACGTGCTCTTCGGCATCGGTTAACGGTGCTTTGAAAGAAATTTCTAACTTAACGTCGCCCTGTGAAATCTCATCAGTAATATCTAAGCGATAAGAGCGATGCATATTTTTAGTTGTTAGTTTTACAACCCCATTAATCGAAATCGTAGAAATCGTATCTAGCCCCATAAATACTAAGTGCTTATTTCCGGCAGAGTTATTGTGGGGGATAGTCGCGGTGTAAGAGCTATCAGTCTTCCAAATCCAGAACTGATCTTGTTCTTTACCGTTTATCGAAATGTCATCGATAAAACCTGCATCGATAAGGTCGGTATGAATACAACCAGGCACTGTGGCTTTAAAAGAACTTGGGATTTCTTTGCGGACTATTTTTGTTGGGTCGTTTCTCCAGGCATTATGTCCGTCGGCAACAGGTTCGATATCCCAAGCATCTGGGCGAGGTGAGAGGACAAGTGTCCAGTCAGCTTTTAGTTCCTTTAATGTATTCATTGTCTTTAGTTTCCCCGTCCAAAGTCGTCTTCTACTCGCTCGATATCATCTTCTCCGAAATAAGTTCCAGTTTGAACTTCAACGAATACCACTTCAACTTCTCCAATATTTGCAATCCGATGGAGTACGCCAATTGCAAAGTCAACCGTCGAACCAGCGTGCAGAGTTCGATCTACGCCATTAATTGTCACTAACGCTGTGCCTTGCACGATAAACCAGTGCTCTGCACGCTTTTGGTGGCGTTGGTAAGAGAGTCGTTTCCCTGGTAAAACCCAAATACATTTAACTTTATGATGAGTTGATTCTTGCAAGACTTCGTATCGTCCCCAAGGGCGCTCAGATTTTTCTAGCTCCATCTCTCCCTTACCTTAGAACTGCAAGAGCTGCGCCTAAAATTCCCGCATCTCGCTGAAGCTCAGCTTTTCTTAGTTGGATATTTTTTAAGAACCCAATCGCTTTTGATTCGGCTTCAATATGGGCACGCAGAGGCTTCCAGAAAATCTCACCTGCTTCGGCAACGCCGCCACCGATTACAACATGGTTGATATCGAGAGTACCTATGAAGTTAATGATTCCAATAGAAAGTGCGCGAGTGCCTTGAGATATTGCTTCCAGAGCAATGGCATTACCTTCTCGGGCAGACTGGGCCAAATCGATAAACGTCTTAAGCTGAGGATCAAATCCGTTTTCATGTGCAATGGCAACCATTCGCGGACCACTTGAGTACGCCTCAACACAACCTTGACGGCCGCAAACACATAAGCGTCCATCAAAATTAATTGAGTGATGACCTATGTAACAAGAATTTCCTGTTTCGCCAGGGAAAACTTTTCCATTAAGAATTAAACCCCCACCAACCCCGGTAGAAACAACCATGCCCAACATATTTTCCCAACCACGACCAGCTCCAATTGCGTGTTCGGCATGGGCAAGCGCTAAAGCATCTCCGTGTAAAGCAACTTTTGTGCCACCAGAGATACTCTCAAGGCGTTCAATGATTGGAAAATCTCTCCAAACTGGAATGTTTACTGGACTCAGCGTTCCATGGGGGATATCTAATGGACCCGCGGATGCGACTCCAATTCCAAGGAGGGCACCGGTTTCAGAGCCCAAGAAAGAAGCGATTACTTCTTCGATTTTCGACCAAAGTTGCTCGCCATCGCCGGCCTGTGTCGCCACTTCTTGCTTTTGGCGCACCAAAAGATCTTCACTAATAGTGGCCACTGCAACTTTTGTAGCGCCAACGTCTATTCCCAGTGCATATCTCGTCATCGAACTAAGCCCCTACCGAATCGTCTTTGTTGATTTTCATTGAAACTTTCATAATCTCAGTGGAAAAAGAACGGGCCGTTGGATTTTCAAATCGTCGCAGCAGCATTTCAGCTGACATTCTTCCTAAGCGTTGTGGATCGTGGTCCAAAGTTGCGATGTTGAGAAGATTAGCAGTGGGGAATAAGTCAAAACTTACTACTTTAACTTTATGCTTTGAAGCGTTCACAGTTTGACCAACTCCCATCGCAATCAAATCATTTGTTGCGATAATTCCGTCAACATCAGCTCTCTCTTTCAAAAGTTTTCTAGTTGCAGTGACAGCTTCTTCGGAAGTGTGAACATTTGAAATAATGTGCACATTGCCTTTGTCTAGTTTCCGGCTGAGCATTGCTTGTTTAAATGCCTCAATTCGCTCTGAAGCTGTCCAGATACTTGTTGTATCTGCAATGATTGCAATCGATTTACAACCCTCTTCAATCAAATAATCTAAACAAGTTGTAATTCCGCCGCGATTATCTACTGTAACTGAATCAGAGTCCAGATATGGGGCGGGGCGGTCAACAAAAACGAATGAGAATCCACGTTTGCGTTCTTGATGAAGATGACTGTAATCCTCACCTGATGGAACAATTATTAGCCCACGCACGCGGCGCTCTAGTAGCGACTCGATAAGTTTCTTTTCGCGGTCACCATCATCGCGAGCGGTGGCAAGAATGAGGTCCAGACCTTCTTCGCTAAGCCTTTCTTCGGCCCCTGCTGCTAAACCTGCATAAAAAGGGTTTGCTAAGTCTGAAATAATCATTCCCACCAGATTACTTAGTGATCCGACGCGAAGCTCACGTGCAATTCGATTAGAGCGATAGCCAACTAGATTTGCCGCCTTTTTTACTTTATCAGCGGTTTTCTGTGAAACCTGTTCCGAGCCGTTCATTACTCGGCTAGCTGTTTTAATGCTAACGCCAGAAATAGCCGCCACATCGGCTAACGTTGGGTGCGCTAGCGGATTAGCAGTTGAATTCGCCCGATCCAATGTAGTCACACTCATTACGGTAGCACCGCTTCTATACGAAAGGCGATGTCGCCCTTAAATTTAGGGACTTTAATGGTGACGGTGGTATTTGCAGTTGCGACTTGCTGGCTAGAAACAACTGCGCCAGTGAAAGTATTAAGATACGTCACTTTGTATGAGCCAGCTTTTTGTACCGCAACTTTTAAAGTTCCACCTTTTGATACTGGGTCAGGAAAAACGGTTTGAATAGGCTTCTTGGTCTTGAGTGATGCAATGGCCGCGTCAAGTAAGAGCAGTGTTTTAGCTGAGCGATCAAAGTTGTTATGTCGTATCCAACCAATCGTTGTCGTTGGATTAGATAAGGTTAAACAAGATGTTAGAAGTATTCCACTTGCGCGAGCCCGCGTCATAGTTGCAATATCTAAACCCTTAGTTAACTTCGCTAAACCCGTTGTATGTGGCCAGAGATCAAGTGGGTCCACGTAGGTATCCCACCACCAGTAAGACGCAGGTCCGGCAAAGCCCAGAAAAGTGGCTGCCCATTGCGCATTATGAAGATGCAAACCTGTTGGATCCGAAAATGGATCTTCGGTAACAGTTCCTGAACCCATTTCGCCAACAAGAATAGGTTTATTTGGAACTGCGCTACGGAGTGCGTCGGCCTGCACAGTTAAACTCTTGATGGGATCACTTGGGTCATACACATGTGTAACTGCGTAATCCAAACTATCCCAGTTTTGCATACTGGCCGCTGATGACCATGAAGAAGTTATGAGTGTCTTGTATGGATCCCACTCTTCTAAAACTTTACGTGATTTCAACATCCAAGCCGATAGATCATTACTCGAAATAGGTGTGAAGTTAACTTCATTCCACCACTCCCAGGTAAAGAGCGAAGGATAAGCAGAGTACCTAGCAATGATGTAGCGCAAACGGCGTTCCCAGAATTTCCAAGCTATTTCATTCGTTGCAAATTCACCAGGACCGGCCAGAGGACCTCCGTTAGATGCGGAGTATGGATTTGAATACCACTCTGGATTTGTAGTCGTGCTAAATGCACCATGGTTGAGTAGGACCAAATCAATTCCGATGTTGTATTTTGCGGCCAGAATAAATACTTGATCAAGAAACCACGCTCTGTCTAGTCGCTTTGAATAGTCGCCCAGTCCAGTGTCGGTCCACTCGATACCCATGGACCATGCAGCCATCCAAACTCGAGCAACGTTGACACCAGCTTTGGAAGCCCGTGAAAACCACTGATTATATTTTTCAACTTCTTCGTAACGATTTGACCAAGCGATGTTATAGGCAATTGGAACAAATGGCTTTGAGTCACGGAGAAAAGATTTTCCCGATGTAGTCACTTTCGAAATTGCTGAATAAGTAGTCGTAACCGAGTGCGAAACCGCGGCCAACTTAACTCCATTGATCTCAGGTTGTATTGCTAGATCGTACTTTCCGGGCACTATCGAGGTAAATGAAATCTTCCAGAATGGGTCACCAATCTTTTTTACATTCTTTTGACCCAACACACTTGCAACTGCATATTCTTGGTACCAAAAACCTTCTACATCTATTGTCGTACCATCTGGTCGATTAATTGTTGCAACGACTCTGGCTTGGCTCGGGTCAAAAGGGTTTGCAACTATTGGCAAACCCTTTATCCCAACGACTACAGGCAAGCTCGAAGAGCCCAGCGAAACTGTCTCAACTTGCGCAGCTGAATCCGCACTAAATGCCGTTGGTGGCAAAAGAAAGCTCAAAGTCAGTAGAGCTACTAATGCGAAGTTTCGCTTTTTAGAAATCATTTCAAACCAGAAAGTGCAATTCCACGAATGAAGTGTTTTTGAGTTGCAAAGTACAAAGCGATTGTAGGAATGCTTGTTATGAGCGATGCACCCATAATCACGCCTTGTGTCCCAATATTTCCCGCTCCAGAATTCTTCAAATTAGCTAGCGCAACTG
>CANKCT010000068.1 GCA_947480465.1 Actinomycetota bacterium | reverse complement strand
CGCTGACTTTGTCCTGGAAAATAATGGCAGCGAAGACGATTTATTGAGGAAAGTCGAAAACATCTGGGACTCGTTACCCAACTTATAACTAGAATTAATCAATGCGCCCGATATCTGACTTGCAACGCCGAGTCGAGCCATTTGAAGTAATTAGTGATTATGTTCCAGCTGGCGATCAACCAGAGGCAATCGCAGAAATTGCTCGTAGATTACAGGCGGGTGAGCAGGATGTCGTTCTACTCGGTGCTACCGGAACAGGAAAGTCGGCTACGACTGCTTGGCTAATCGAGAAACTACAGCGACCAACATTGGTTTTAGCGCCTAATAAAACTTTGGCTGCTCAACTAGCAAATGAATTTCGTGAGCTGCTTCCTAATAATGCGGTTGAATACTTTGTTTCATATTACGACTACTACCAACCTGAAGCATATGTTCCGCAGACAGATACGTTTATAGAAAAAGATTCGAGTGTCAATGATGAGGTTGAGCGACTCAGACACTCCGCAACGAACTCACTTCTCACAAGACGCGACGTCATCGTTGTAGCAACGGTTTCCTGTATCTATGGCCTTGGAACCCCGCAAGAGTACATCGATCGTATGGTCACACTGCGTGTTGGGGACGAAATAGAGCGCAATGCATTGTTGCGCAGATTCGTCGATGTTCAATATAAAAGAAATGACATGGCATTTGAACGAGGCACATTCAGAGTTCGTGGAGACACAATTGAGATTATTCCTATGTACGAGGAGCTTGCCATTCGTATCGAGATGTTTGGTGATGAGATTGAGAAAATATCGACTCTGCATCCACTTACTGGGGAAATTATCCGCGATGAAACTGAGATGTATATTTTCCCAGCTACACACTATGCCGCTGGGCCTGAAACTATAAAGCGAGCCATAGGTGAAATTGAGGATGAACTTCAGGTTCAACTCAATCTATTTGAAAAACAAGGAAAACTTTTAGAAGCACAACGATTGCGTATGCGTACGACTTTTGATGTCGAAATGATGGAGCAGATCGGATTCTGTAGCGGGATTGAAAACTATTCACGTCACTTAGATGGTCGCGAGCCTGGTTCTGCACCAAACTGTTTATTAGATTATTTCCCTGAGGATTTCTTGGTTGTTATAGACGAAAGTCACGTAACCGTGCCGCAGTTGGGGGCGATGTATGAGGGTGATGCCTCAAGAAAACGCACACTTGTTGAGCATGGCTTCCGTTTACCCAGTGCGCTTGATAATCGCCCGCTAAAGTTCCCTGAATTTTTAGAGCGTACTGGACAAAAACTCTATTTGTCGGCCACTCCAGGAAAATATGAAATGGCTAAGGTTAATGGGGATGTGGTCGAGCAAGTTATCCGTCCAACAGGTCTTGTCGATCCGCAGATAATTATTAAACCTATCAAAGGTCAGATTGATGATTTGCTCAATGAGATAAACATTCGAGTTGAGAAAAATGAACGAGTCCTTGTGACGACTTTAACTAAGAAGATGTCTGAGGACTTAACCGAGTATATGCAGGAGAAAGGCGTTCGTGTCCGATATCTACACTCGGAAGTAGACACGTTGCGAAGAGTCGAACTCCTCCGTGAACTGCGTACTGGTGAATATGATGTACTCATCGGAATCAATTTATTACGCGAAGGTCTTGATTTACCTGAAGTTTCGTTAGTTGCAATCTTGGATGCTGACAAAGAGGGTTTCTTGCGTTCGGCAACTTCACTCATTCAAACAATAGGCCGAGCCGCTCGAAATGTTTCGGGCGAGGTCCATATGTATGCCGATAACATCACCGATTCGATGGCCAAGGCAATCGATGAAACTAATCGGCGCCGAGCAAAACAGGTGGCCTATAACCTCGAACGCGGCGTGGATCCTCAACCGTTGCGTAAGAAAATTGCGGACATTACGGATCTTATTAACCGTGAATCCGAGGACACCGAAGAGTTGCTGGCAAATAATAAGAAGGCAAATCAAAAGAGCGCACCATCGGCCGGAGTCTATGTGAAGACGCTTACCACTCTGCCACGACAAGATTTAATGGCGTTGATAGGCTCGCTCACTGATCAGATGAAGAATGCTGCCGGCGAGCTCCAGTTCGAGGTTGCCGCACGGCTTCGCGATGAGATCAAGATTTTAAAGCGCGAGCTGAAGTCTATGGAAGAGGCAGGAATCTGATGAGCATCGATAAGTTAGTAGTGCGTGGTGCACGCGAGCACAATCTAAAAGATGTTTCAATTGAACTTCCTCGTAACGCACTTATTGTCTTTACTGGGTTGTCAGGTTCAGGTAAATCTTCATTGGCATTCGATACGATTTTTGCTGAGGGGCAACGTCGCTACGTTGAATCCTTGTCGGCATATGCACGCCAGTTTTTAGGACAGATGGATAAGCCTGATGTTGATTTTATCGAGGGACTTTCACCTGCAGTTTCTATCGATCAAAAATCTACTAATCGGAACCCGCGCTCCACGGTTGGAACTATCACGGAAGTGTATGACTACTTGCGTTTACTATTCGCGCGAGCTGGTCGCCCACATTGCCCCAAATGCTCAAAAGCGGTTTCGCGACAATCACCGCAGCAGATAGTTGATCAAATCTTGACCATGCCGTCCACCACGAAATTTCAAGTCCTTGCCCCAGTTGTGCGCTCACGAAAAGGCGAATTTGTGGATCTCTTTGCTGAACTAATCACGCAAGGTTATTCCCGTGCTCGGGTTGATGGGGAAGTTATTGCACTAACTGATTTGCCTAAGTTGAAGAAGCAAGAAAAGCACACTATTGAAGTCGTTGTGGATCGCCTCACGGCAAAAGCTGAGAGTAAAACTCGGCTGACAGATTCAATTGAAACGGCATTGCGTTTAGCATCTGGAATAGTGGTCTTAGATTTTGTTGACTCCAAGACAAGTGACAAAGAACGTACATTTAGCGAGCATCTTGCCTGCCATGATTGCAACCTATCTTTTGAAGAGTTAGAGCCGCGCTCGTTTTCATTTAACTCACCTTTTGGTGCATGTCCTGAGTGTTCGGGCATTGGAACCAAGTTAGAGGTCGATGAAGATTTAATCATTCCAGATGACTCGATCTCGATTAACGAGGGTGCGATTGCGCCATGGTCGGGAGGCCAGTCTGCGGATTACTTCATCCGACTACTCGAAGCTCTAGCTAAAGATTTACCATTTTCACTCGATACGCCTTGGAAAAAACTCTCTGTCAAAGTTCGAGAGGCGATATTAAACGGGTACGAATATGAAATTAAGATGAAATATAAGGGACGTTATGGCACAAAGAATTACACGACAGGTTTTGAAGGGGTAGTTCCATTTATTCATCGACGTCATAGCGAAACTGATAGTGACTACAGCCGCGATAAGTATGAGGCGTATATGCGCGAAATCCCTTGCCATGTCTGCGCTGGCGCACGGTTAAAGCCAGAGGTATTGGCGGTAACTATCGGCAATAAAAATATTAGTGAAATCACTGAGCTTTCCATTTCTGAGTGCGCGGAATTTCTCAAAAATATCAAGTTGACTAAGCGAGAGGCGCAAATCGCAGAACGTGTAATGAAGGAAGTTCATGCACGTCTTGGTTTTCTGCTCGATGTCGGTCTTGATTACTTATCACTTGCACGGCCGGCAGCAACTCTTTCTGGCGGAGAGGCGCAGAGAATCCGCCTTGCAACTCAGATTGGGAGCGGACTTGTTGGCGTCCTTTACGTTTTAGATGAGCCGAGTATCGGTCTTCATCAACGTGACAATCACCGCCTCATCGAGACCCTTACACACTTGCGTGATCTAGGAAACACCTTGATTGTGGTTGAGCATGATGAAGAAACAATTAGGACTGCAGACTGGATTGTAGATATTGGACCCGGTGCAGGTGAACATGGCGGGCATGTTGTCGTTTCTGGAAGCTATGAAGAGTTAGTTGCATCCAAGGAATCAATAACAGGGGCATATTTGTCTGGCCGTAAATCGATTGCTATACCTGCAACCCGACGACCAATCGATTCAAAAAGAGTTTTAACCGTTAAAGGTGCCCGCGAAAATAACCTCCAGAATATTGATGTAGAAATTCCACTTGGAGTTTTCGTTTCCGTCACAGGGGTAAGTGGTTCGGGTAAGTCAACTTTAGTGAACGATATTTTATATACAACACTTGCGAATAAGCTCAACGGTGCACGATTAGTTCCGGGGCGACATAGAAGCGTAAGCGGAATTGAATTACTGGATAAGGTTGTTCATGTCGATCAATCCCCAATTGGACGTACTCCACGTTCAAATCCAGCAACCTATACTGGTTTATTCGACAAAGTGCGCGCACTTTTCTCTGAAACCACTGAGGCAAAGATTCGCGGCTACCAGCAAGGAAGATTCTCATTTAACGTTAAAGGTGGACGCTGTGAGAACTGCTCTGGCGACGGAACAATCACGATTGAGATGAATTTTTTGCCAGATGTATACGTACCATGCGAAGTGTGCCACGGGGCGCGCTATAACCGAGAGACTTTAGAGGTTCACTATAAAGGCAAAACAATTGCTGATGTATTGAATATGCCTATTGAGGAAGCGCATGCATTTTTTGAATCAGTTCCAACAATTGCTCGCTTTTTAAAGACGCTCAATGATGTGGGCTTGGGTTATGTACGCCTCGGGCAATCAGCACCAACGTTGTCAGGGGGAGAGGCACAACGAGTGAAACTGGCCACTGAGCTTCAACGCCGCTCCACCGGGCGGACGATATATGTTCTCGACGAACCGACAACTGGTCTGCACTTTGAAGATGTCAGCAAACTACTCATTGTTTTGAATCGTCTCGTCGATACTGGAAATACTGTTGTAGTGATTGAGCACAATTTAGATGTCATCAAATGCTCTGACTGGGTCATTGATATGGGGCCAGAAGGAGGTTTCCGAGGGGGATTAGTCGTAGCCGAGGGAACTCCTGAAGAGGTAGCAAAAGTGAAAGCTAGTTATACGGGTCAATATTTAGCACCGATGCTTGCCAACAATCGAAAAACTGCTGCAAAAAAGTAAAAACATGGCAGATCCGCAGAGCTATCGGCCGAGTAATATTCCAGAGCACCCTGGTGTATACCGCTTCTATAACGCCGATGATGTAGTGATTTACGTTGGTAAGGCAAAAAACTTAAAAAATCGACTTAGTAGTTATTTTCAATCAAACCTTGCGACTAAAACAGATCGCATGGTCCATGAAGCAGTTCGGGTTGAATGGACAATAGTTGCTACTGAAGTCGAAGCGTTACAACTCGAATTCTCATGGATTAAACAGTTTAATCCTTATTACAACGTTCAATTCAAAGATGATAAGTCTTATCATTATTTAGCAGTAACCAATAATGAAGAGTATCCACGTATTTTCATCACGAGAAAATATAAACGTCCGGGAATTTCGTATT
>CANKCT010000067.1 GCA_947480465.1 Actinomycetota bacterium | reverse complement strand
TTATTGATATTCACCGTGCGCGCAATCCACATTTGAGCTTTGGTTTTGGCCCGCACACATGTATTGGCAACCATGTGGCAGAGCTGGAAACGCTATCGCTGATGAAGTTTTTCTTGGCGCGAATCAAGGACTGGGAGATATCCAAGGATTCAGAGATCACCTTTACGACTGTCAATAAATCAGTGGTGCCAGATAGATTTCACTCGCTCGAAGTTATTTTGTAAGTTTTAACTTCTCTTCAAGTGCAGGAGTTAAAAACTTCACATAGCTTTCAGAGAAATGCCATTGGTCAAAATATGCCAACTGAGAATTGATGACAATCGGACAGAGTGAGTCCGTACAGGCCCACGCGACAGTATCTATATATGTAGCACCCACGGCCTTAGCTGCCTTCGCTTCAATGGTGTTGTATCGGGCGTTATCTGCTTGCGTGCGGCCTGATGAGCAAAGGGCCAATGAGACATTTGGCTTGCTGGCACAATCTACTGGGTCCTGACTCAAACTCGGATTGTTACCAACTACAAATACCTTCGGTGCTAATTTGGCAATTCGTGACATTGCAATTGGAAATTCTCGATCCCACATAAATGGCGTATCAAAGTCTGATTTCTTTCCATCCACCACTGCTGGCTTCCATTGATCAGTAACAATCAAAATATCTGGGGTTAGTGATGAAATAATTGGATAAACTTTTTGTTGCCATTCAGTACATTCATTAAAAGGTTTGTTTAATTGGTAGCTCCAAATTGGAACCTCAACAAGTGGACATGCTAGTTTGGCAAACAAGCGAACTTTGTACCCATGTTTCTTAGCTAATTTATCCATTGCACTCATCCACATCGATGCATGCGAATCTCCATAAAGCACGATAAGTTTTTTAGAGGTCAAATCACCGGCTTCACAAACGGGAGTATCTGTAGCAGCAAAATCCACGGAACACTCTTGGTCTAACCAAGGGCTTTTATCTTTACGGGCTTGCAGAATTGTTTTAATAACAGCTTTTGGAACTACGTTAAGGCTTACTGCTTTCTCGACTTCGAGCTTGATCTTTAATGCGGCAGTAAGTGGTTGCCACGTTTTTTTGGCACCAGATTTTAAACAGATATACGTTGCACCCTTTTCGCTCACCGTCTTATTAATTGTTGGGCAAGCTGAACCTGCCTTAGTGGCTGCATGTGCCTGAGGTGCTAAGGCAATGAGCAACACAGAGGTTAATGCGATGGCGGAGCGCTTCATACGAACTCTTTTCTTATCCTTGGTAGGTAGTGAACAGAACGAACCCGACGGTGACAACTGAACTAATTCCGAGAGACACAGTAAACATGGCCGATGAAATAAGCTTTTTTGAATACCTGATTGGGTTTTCAAATAGGTGATGCGTAAGCACTGAGAGAAACATGGTCACGGTAAGACACACGAGAATTTGAGGGGCTTCAAATTTGCCAAAGTAGCCTTTAGCAATTGTCAGCACAGGCCAATGCCAGAGATAAATAATGTAGGAGAGATCGCCAATATAGGTCGCTGCGCGATTCTCTAAAGGCTGAGAACTGTCCAATCGTGGATTTCTCATCAATATCAGACTTGTTAAGGCAACAATGGGAACGGTGGTTAACCTTGGCCACTGCATCGACTGAGGAATTACGAATGCCGATACAACCAAAGCACCAATACAAATATTTAGCAAAATACGCGGAACGCGAATCGATATTGCGAGAATAGCTAAGAGCGCTCCTGTTGCTAGCTCCCACACCCGAGTCAAGGTAGAAAAGAATATGGCAGATTCGGTGACGGTGCTCTGATACAAGGCAGCGAATAGCGATACGGCGATAATTACTGTTAATTCTACTTTTCTTGCCTTGATCGAGATTGACTTGACTTGTAGTAAAAGAAAAATCCCGGGCCAAACTAAATAGAACTGCTCTTCAATCGATAATGACCAGTAATGCTGCAGTGGAGAAACTTGAGTGCCTGCGGAAAAGTAATCGAGCGCGATACTTTGAAAATGGAAATTGCTGAGGAAAACAGTTGCCCAAGCGCCATCTAAAGTTGTGGAGTTAGCAACTACCGGCCCGAGAAGCCATTTAGCAACAACAATCGTCACCAGGGTGACAAGTAATGCGCTGGGCAGAATTCTTCGTATGCGTCGCGCATAAAAATTTAGGAGGAACCTCTGGTGAGAGAGCTCAATACTTTTAAGCATTTGCTGTGTTATGACAAACCCTGAGACAACGAAGAAGATGTCTACGCCGATGAACCCACCTTGGACGACTCCTGGGAAAAAGTGGCCAGCAACAACTAGCAACACCGCCAAGGCGCGAAGGCCTTGAATGTCCTTGCGATGTTGGGTTTGGGTCAAACTACTGTCCGCGGGTTGTCTCAGCGAAGTTAGTTATTTTTACATCTTTTGAGCCGGACTCGTATACGGCAAGACCATATTGATCCCTAGTCGTTTTATCCCAAATAACTGAACAGTTATCGAGTGCAACCGCATCGGTATTCACAATTTCAAAAGCGTTGTGTTTGCGGTGCAAGACTGATTCGATGCCATTTGGACGTAAATCAATGCGAGATTCCCATTTGGACTCTTTTTGCATGTGGACTTCTACGTTTCGATACGTAACGTTTGAAATCAGTTCAGGACGTGCCGCATAATTCAAAATACCAGCTTCGGTTGTGCATGTAATGTTTTCAAAAACGATGTCTCGAACAAAACCTTCATAAGTCCGTTCAATATTGCCATCGGTTCCTTTAGCTGGATCATCCCAAGAAAACGCGGTTACGTGGAGTGCTTCGCCATGTCCCCACCACATATCGCTAAAAGTTCTGGTGTGCACAAGAGAGTTTGAGAAGCGAACATTTGAAATCGTTCCACCTTCACGGGCACGCACTGCAAAACCGCGGTGCGAATCTTTGACGATGCAGTTGTTGACCAGAACGTTTTTGATATCTCCAACCGATTCAGTACCTAGTGTGATTGCACCAGACGTTGATGTCATGATGCAGTTAGAGATTACGATGTCGGCGACGTCTCCATACTGCGATGTTTGTGAGCAAGATTTCAAAGAGATGCAGTCATCAGCTGTAATGAACTCGCAGTTAACGATGCGAACATTCTGACAACGATCAATATCGACACCATCGGCATTGGGAACCATTAGGTCTGTCAGAATGCGAATTCCATCAATTAACAGTCGATTACATCCAGTGGTGCGCAGCGCCCAGAATGCTGGATCTTTGATGCAGACATCTCGAATTGTCAGGTTGTTGCACTCGATCATGAAGATAGTGAATGGTCTTTCCAGGTATTGATCTCTACCACCCACGGGGCCGCGCATTTTGTGGATGTAGCGACCGCGCTCGGCGATGAACCCATCGGCGTTGCCATCAATGGTTCCATGGCCAGTTATCCGGGCGTTATGAGCCTTAAAAGCACTAATAAAAGCGCGTTGGGGGAGTACGAACTCATCGACTTCGCCGCCAGTTAGATTTTTGATGTTGTGATTGGCGGTGTAATCGTCGTAGTCGCTACTCGCGCGCAGAGTTGCTCCATTTTGTAGATGCAGATCAACATTTTCTTTTAAGGCGATACTTCCGGAGAGATATATACCCCCACTAGGAATTACCACCTGGCCACCACCTGCTTGATGCACGGAATTAATGGCCTCATTGATTATGTCGGCGTTATTAAAAACTCCATCATTTTTTGCACCTACAGAACTAATTAAAACATCCATTAGCCAGTTACTACTCTGTTATGTGACCACAAGATTGTTTCAATTGAGGTTGAGATTATTTTCAAATCATCAGCGGAACCAGAGATTGTAAAGACATGTTTTTCACCAGGAAGAAGCGAAACATTTTGCGCATCGACTTGTGTGCCGAGAGCCAATATTTCTGGCAAAATTGATAACTCATGGATATAAGTTTTTGCGCTGACTTCTACCACTAACTTTCCATCTACTGCTTGCACTGAGTGCTCAAGTAAGTGACCTGGTGCTTGTGCGGCAGGTTTTAGCGTGGTCCGACGAGATACACGAACGTCTGGAGTTTTAGCAAGAATAAATCCTTCAAAATTGCCATCAGCTATCTCAGGAAAAATCTCAGTCGCAGGTGTACGGAATACGCCGTAACGGCCTAACTCAACTTCCAATAAGTGTGTCTTGATAGTTTCGCCCAGGTGATTGATTAAGAACACTTCAACGCGCGGCGTCCATGGCTCTGGGTGGTCATTGAGCAAAGTAATCTGAGCACCTTGATCAACTCGACCGACAATGATGGTGCGTGGACGGTAAGCCGCTTTCATGGCATGCCAAGCAAGTTTTCTAAAACCTGTGTGGTCAAGAACTGCCCAGCTAATTGATGGCCACATGTCATTGAATTGCCATAAAATTGAGCCTGAACACGTCTCATAGAGGCTTCTAAAGTGCTTTAAACCAATCTCTACAGCACGCGCTTGGTCCAGAGCTGCCGCGAAATACCAGGCGTGCCCAGCAGTTGGCGGTACGGCAAATTCGCGCGAAAGGCCAGCAGCAATCTTGGTCATGCCATCAAAGGCGCGTTGGTAATAAGCCACCTCTGGCGTCGTTGAATCTAGCTCGGTGCTACCAATGGCACGAGTAAGCATTGACCATGAGCCAGGGCCGTTAAATCCGAACTCGGCGGCAAAAGATGGACTGTACTGCTCGTACCTTTCATAACCAGTTTCGTTCCAGACATCCCAAATATGGTTTGTACCTGAATCAAAACTGCGCACATCATCACTGTGGCTTGAAAATGGCGAGCCGGGAATGTACGGACGGGAATTATCGATTGTATGCAAAGTGTTTGGAATAGTCTGGCGGTAGAAAGTTTCACCCCATGGTCTTCCGGCAAGATCTGGTTGCCAGCCCCAGTATTGGAATCCTTCAAGACACTCATTACCACCGCACCAGATAACCAAACTTGGGTGCGAAGAAAGTCGGCGGACATTTTCATCAACTTCTGCCGCTACTTCTTCAAACATTTCGGCGGTTTCAGGATATGCCGCACAAGCAAATAAAAAGTCTTGCCAAACAACGATTCCTTCTTCATCGCACAAGTTGTAGAAATGCTCTGATTCGTAAATACCTCCACCCCATACACGGATGCCGTTGATATTTACTTCAAGCATGTCATTGATACGTTGCTGATATCGCTCTTTTGAAACTCGCGTTGGGAATGGATCATCAGGAATCCAGTTTGCCCCACGAATCCATAAACGCTCGCCATTAACTTTTATTGCAAATAGATTTTTATTATCACGAACAATGGAGGTATCTAGTTCAACTTTTCTGAACCCAACACGCCTGGTATGAGTTTCTAATACTTGACCGGCAGAATCTAAGAGATTGAACTCGATGTTATAGAGAGGTTGATTTCCACGCCCCCTTGGATGCCAGATTTCGGCTTCAGGAACTTGCAGAACCTGTTGG
>CANKCT010000066.1 GCA_947480465.1 Actinomycetota bacterium | reverse complement strand
TTGTTAAAGTCGGAATTGATACTTTTCAGAGTTTTTAGTTACAATTAGCGCTACAACTTAATAGGAAAGTAGATACTTATGTCGCTTCACGAATCACTTTTGGAAATTCTTACTCCCGCGGTTGAAAATGCGGGTTTCTTTCTTGAGCAAGTTCAAGTAACTAATCCTGGTAGCCATCGAATTGTGACTTGTGTCGTTGATGGAGTAAAACCATTGAATCTGGATGAAGTAACCGTGGTTTCACGCCTGATTTCTGAGCTTTTGGATGAATCCACTTTAATTGATGATGCTTTTACGCTCGAAGTCACCTCACCTGGCGTAGATCGGCCCTTAACTTTGCGCCGCCATTGGGAAAAAAATGTCACACGCATTATCTCTATGGCGATGAATGACGGTACGACTCTCACTGCCAGACTCACTGAACTGCGCGATGACGATGCAACTTTTGTTGAAAACATCAAGGGCCGCATGAAAACCCATAATGTGGTTTTAGCAGATATTAAGCGTGCCAATGTCGAAGTTGAATTTAATCGTAAGGATGAAAATTAATGCATGTCGAAATGAGTGCATTAATTGCGCTAACAACTGAAAAAGGAATTCCACTAGAGCAGTTAATTCAGGGAATTGAAGTAGGTGTACTCACCGCTTACAACCAGACTGACGAAGCTAAACGCCATGCACGTGCCTTTTTAGATCGCGAGAGTGGCGAAATTTCAATTCTGGTTCCGCAGTTTAATGAGATCGGCGAAAAAATTGGTGATGAACCCGATATGCCTGAAGGTTTTTCACGCGTAGCGACCTCAACTGCTCGCCAAATAATTAAGTTAAAAATGCGCGAAACAAATGATGCCTCGATCGTTGGTGAGTTCACTGCAAATGTGGGGGATGTAATTTCTGGAGTTGTTCAACAGGGTCGTGACCCAAAGATGATTAATGTGAATTTAGGTCGCACAGAGGGACGTATTCCTCCGCAGGAACAAGTTCCAGGTGAGGTTTATAACCATGGTGATCGAATAAAGTGTTTTGTGGTTGAAGTTAAGCAAGGATTAAAAGGACCTGAGATTATGTTGTCACGCTCGCATCCTGCCCTTGTAAAACAGTTATTTGCTTTTGAAGTTCCAGAAATTAACGATCGTATTGTTGAAATAATGGCCGTTGCCCGTGAAGCCGGCCACCGCACAAAAGTTGCTGTTAAATCACATCGAGCGGGTGTTAGTCCTAAGGGCTCACTCATCGGCCCCATGGGTTCGCGCGCACGAGCGGTGATGGATGAACTTCACGGCGAAAAAATCGATATTGTCGACTGGTCTGAGGATCCCGCTTCTTTTGTAGCTAACGCACTTGCGCCGGCCAAGGTCGTCTCAGTGGAGATAACAGATTTAACGGGCCGGTCCGCCAAAGTTGTTGTTCCTGATTATCAGCTTTCTCTGGCAATTGGAAAAGACGGGCAAAATGCGCGCCTGGCCGCACGCTTAACTGGATGGCGCATCGACATTCATCCCGATAATCCCATTATGTAAACAGGGCCTCCATTAGATACGATGGTTCCCTGCAACGAACAATTGCATGCCTGAAGAAATGGATATGAAAGATATGAAACTCACATGAGCTCGCTAGAACTATGAGGTCGAACAACTAGGGCTTGCATGTGAATTATGTGCGGGCCAAGACAGGGGAAAATGTGTCAAAGGTCCGCGTACACGAGTTAGCAAAGCAACTCGGTATGGAGAGCAAGGAAGTTCTTGCAAAGCTCCAAGATATGGGTGAGTTTGTAAAGTCGGCATCATCGACAGTAGAAGCACCAGTTGTGCGAAAGCTCATCGAGATGTTTCCCGATGCAAAGCCAGCTGAGGAAAAAAAGCCCGTAAAGAAGGCAGCGGCCAAAAAATCTGCTGCGAAACCAAAAGAAGAAGTTACTGCTGAACAAGCTGCATCTCTCGCCGCAGAATTAGGCGTAGATCTCGAAGCGCTAAAAGCAGAACAGATTCGAGCTGACTTACATAAAGCCGAGCTACAAGCAAAAGCTGAGGCTTCTCGTGCAGCAGAAGATGTACCTGCAACAGATGTTCCAAAGCCAGCTCCACGTGCAGGTAATAACCCTTTCTCGTCTGGAATTTCCGCAGTTCCTCGTCCACCACGTCCTGGTAACAATCCATTTTCAACTGGTGGAGCTGTACCGCGTCCACCACAACGACCAACTGGCGCACCTCGTCCAGGTATGGCAGGTGCGCGCCCCGGCTCAGTACGACCAGGTTTTGCTGCTCGTCCGCAAAGTGCACGCCCAGCACCCGGTGCAGGTTTTCCTCCGCGCACCGGTGGTGCACCATCATCGAGTTCACCATATAAAAACTCTGGTTCAGGTGCGCCAGCAGCACCAGGCGGCGCACCAACTCGTCCAGGTGGTGGACGTCCACCGCAACGCGGTGGCGCAGGCGGCGCTTTCGGAAAAAATGCGAGCAAGAAATCAGGACGCAAAGCTAAATCACGTAAGGCGTTGCGCGATGAATTCGACAATATGCAAGCACCACAACTCGGCGGTGCAGTTATTC
Source organism: Actinomycetota bacterium (assembly GCA_947480465.1). Lineage (GTDB taxonomy): Bacteria > Actinomycetota > Actinomycetes > Nanopelagicales > Nanopelagicaceae > Planktophila. The sequence goes on along the minus strand of CANKCT010000066.1, from coordinate 3,034 downwards.
CGCACGGCGATGGAAAAACTCCCATCCGTATGCGACGCGGCTCTTCATTGGCCGACTTTGCAGACAAGATTGGTGCAGATCCAGCAGCATTAGTTGCGGCACTGTTCCACTTAGGTGAAATGGTCACAGCTACACAATCAGTAGATGCAGATACATTTGAAATTCTCGGCGTACAACTCGGTTATGAAATTCAAATTGTTAGCCCTGAAGATGAAGATCGTGAACTTCTACAAGGATTCGATATTGATTTAGCTGATGAACTTGCAGCACTTGATCCAGAAATGCTTGTTGCACGCCCACCAGTTGTAACTGTCATGGGTCACGTCGATCACGGTAAGACATCTCTTCTGGATGCGATTCGCAAGAGCGAGGTAATGAAATCTGAAGCTGGTGGAATCACTCAGCACATTGGTGCCTACCAAATCCATCATGATCACGATGGCGTTAATCGCGCGATTACTTTTATCGATACACCTGGTCACGAAGCGTTTACCGCTATGCGTGCTCGCGGTGCCAAGGTAACTGATATTGCAGTTCTTGTTGTTGCTGCCGACGATGGCATCATGCCTCAGACGATTGAAGCGTTGAACCACGCACAAGCTGCCGATGTTCCCATCGTTGTTGCAGTTAATAAGATGGATAAAGAGGGCGCTAACGCCGATAAAGTCCGTCAACAGCTCACCGAGTACAACTTAATCGCTGAAGAGTACGGCGGAGAGACTATTTTCGTGAACGTCTCTGCAAAGTCAGGACAAGGTGTCGATGATTTAATTGAGTCAATTCTTTTGACCGCAGATGCTGCAATTGATTTGCGGGCAATCGCCGACGACAGCGCTCGTGGTGTTGCTATTGAAGCTCACCTTGATCGTGGTCGTGGTCCAGTGACAACTGTGTTGGTCCAACGCGGAACTTTGAAAGTTGGAGATGCAATCGTTGCCGGTGGTTCATTCGGCCGTGTCCGTGCGATGCTCGATGAAAATGGCGATAGCGTTGAAACAGCTGGACCATCTCGTCCGGTTCAAGTTCTCGGATTTACATCAGTACCAAGTGCTGGAGACACATTCTTGGTTGCCGATGAAGATCGTACGGCTCGCCAGATTGCAGAAAAGCGCCAAGCTGCTGAGCGAAATGCTCAATTGGCTAAGGCACGCAAGAAGGTTTCACTTGAAGACTTCATGGAGCAGTCAAAGGTCTCAACGCTTAACTTGATTCTCAAGGGTGACGTGAGTGGTTCGGTAGAAGCACTCGAAGAGGCATTGATGGCACTCGATGTTGGCGCAGAAGTAGATCTTCGCGTTATTCACCGTGGTGTTGGTGCAATTACGAAGAGCGATATCACTTTGGCATCAGCTTCAACTGCAGTAGTGATTGGCTTTAACGTTAAGCCTGAACCACAAACTGCAATTTTTGCAGATCAAGAGGGCGTAGAAGTTCGTTTCTACTCCGTTATTTACCAAGCAATCGATGAAGTTGAACTCTCACTCAAGGGTCTGCTCAAACCAATCTACGAAGAGGTTGTTTTGGGTAACGCTGAAGTTCGAGAAATCTTCAAATCATCCAAGGCTGGAAATATTGCTGGATCTATCGTTAAGGATGGAATCATCCGACGCAATGCAAAGGCACGCATTCTGCGCAGCGATCAAGTACTAGTCGATGACTTAACGATTGATTCTTTAAAGCGATTTAAAGACGATGCAAACGAAGTTAAAGAGGGCTTCGAGTGCGGTATCGGTCTTGGCAATATGAAGGAGATCGCAATCGGAGATGTAATTCAAGTATTTGAGATGCGCGAGAAAAAGCGAGTATAAATAATGAGTCCATCACACCGAACATTAAAAGTTGCTGACCGCATTAAAGTGGTAGTGGCACAGATTCTTGAGACAAAGATCAAAGATCCACGTCTTGGTTTTGTCACTGTCACGGATGCGCGCGTCACGGGCGACTTACAAATGGCATCAGTTTTCTACACGGTTCTTGGCGATGAAGATGCACGTGCATCTACTGCCGCCGCATTGGATAGTGCCAAGGGAGCAATACGTTCTGCACTCGGACGCGAGCTTGGCCTGCGCATCACGCCTTCTATCGAGTTCTTTGAGGACGGTTTGCCGGAGAGCGCAAAAGCGCTCGATTCACTGCTAGAGCGTGTACATGCCCAAGATGCCGAAGTTGCAGCACTTCGCAAAAATGCGACTTATGCAGGGGGAGAAGATCCATACAAAGCCCCACGCATTATCGAGTCGGAGTAATCATCGAGCACGGCTTTCTGGTTGTAGATAAAGAGCCAGGAATGACAAGTCACGACGTAGTCGCAATTGCGCGCCGTGCCCTTGGCACACGAAAAGTTGGACATGCGGGCACATTGGATCCCATGGCCACTGGAATTTTAGTTTTGGGTTTCAATAACGGAACACGCTTGCTGCAATACATCACCGGTGGGGATAAAACTTATCAAGCAACTGTAGTTCTAGGTGCTGCAACGGTGACTGATGATGCCGAAGGCGAAGTCGTATCTAAAGGCGACGTCACTGGAATAACCGAAAAAAGTATTCAATCAGAATTGTCAAAAATGCGCGGCACAATCATGCAGCGACCAAGTTCAGTATCAGCAGTTAAGGTCAATGGTGAACGTGCTTATGATCGCGTGCGCGCAGGTGAAGTTGTTGAACTTACTGCACGCGAAGTCACCATTAGTCAGTTGGATATTCTCAACATTCGCTACTTTGAATCAACGATTGAAGTAGATATTGAAGTTACATGCTCTGCCGGAACTTTCATCAGAGCAATAGCTAGAGACTGCGGCAGTGCACTTGGAGTCGGTGGACATCTGTCTTCACTGCGGCGCAGTCGAGTTGCAAGTTTTGGATTAACCCAGGCAATCTCGTTAACTCAATTAAAGAGTGGTGAATTTACGCCGCTAGCTTTATCTGATGTTGCTCGCACAGTTTTTGCACCCCGAGAATTAGCTCTCGATGAATGCCAAGAACTCTCATTCGGGCGCTCTCTTGCAAGCAATCCAACTGATGAAATTTATGCT
>CANKCT010000065.1 GCA_947480465.1 Actinomycetota bacterium | reverse complement strand
TTGTTCTGGCCGAATGAAGTTGGAGTAGAGGGACATTCAGATGGCGATGTTGCGGCCCATGCAATGTGCGATGCATTACTCGCCGCTACCCAGTCAGGTGATCTTGGAAGTAACTTTGGTACCGACCGTCCAGAGTATGCAGGTGCATCCGGATCTCAATTACTGGCAGAGACGTTTTCGATAATTACTAGAAGTGGCTACTCAATCTCCAATGTCACTGTGCAGGTAATTGGCAATCGCCCAAAGATTGCAACGCGTCGCGCCGAAGCTATCTCCGCACTATCTCAAGCACTCAATGGTGCCAGTGTTTCATTGTCAGCCACGACCGCCGATGGTTTGGGCTTAACTGGTGAGGGTAAGGGAATTGCTGCGATTGCAACTGCCCTTGTTTTCAAGCAGTAGAATTAAACAATGTCAACGCTGAATTTATACGACACTTCAACACGAGAAGTTGGAGTATTTACTCCGATAAAAGCTGGTGAGGTATCAATCTATGTTTGCGGTGCGACTGTGCAAGCTTCTCCACACATTGGTCATATTAGAAGTGCAGTAAATTTCGATGTTTTGCGTCGCTGGCTAATTCAAAGCGGATATGCAGTAACTTTCATTCGCAACGTAACGGACATTGATGACAAAATTTTACAAAAAGCTGCACAAGAGCAGGTCCAATGGTGGGCACATGCAATGAAATATGAACGTGAGTTTACGGCGGCATTTGCAGCGCTCAATGTATTGCCACCAACATATGAGCCACGGGCTACGGGCCATATCACGCAGATGATTGAACTCATGCAAAAATTGATTGACAATGGATCTGCCTATGCTCCTGGCAATGGAGATGTCTATTTAGAGGTTAGAACTTTAAAACGGTATTTGACTTTATCCGGTCAACGTATTGATGACCTCATGCCCGCTGCAGATGTTGATGCAGTAATTTCAATGAAGCGGGATCCAAGAGATTTTGCACTTTGGAAAGCGGCTAAGCCAGGGGAACCATCGTGGCCAACGCCGTGGGGAGCAGGTCGACCTGGTTGGCACTTAGAGTGCTCTGCGATGGCCTATGCATATTTAGGTGAAAGTTTTGACATTCATGGCGGCGGGCTTGATCTAATTTTTCCACACCATGAAAATGAGATTGCACAATCAGAGGCTGCTGGTTACGGATTTGCAAAGCGCTGGTTGCATAATGCTTGGGTTACACAATCGGGTGAAAAAATGAGTAAATCACTTGGAAACTCCTTACTCGTAGATGTGATTTTGCAAAGAGTCCGTGGAATTGAACTTCGTTGGTATTTAGTAAGCGCTCACTACCGTTCAATGCTTGAGTACTCACAAGCAGCTCTTGATGAATCAGTGGTAGCTTTTCGCCGAATTGAAGCTTTCTTAAAACGGGCAGCCGAGGTTATCGGCACAGAGCCTGCGCCACTCATTAGTCAAACATTTAGCGATGCAATGAACGAAGATCTTGCAGTCCCCGCCGGTTTAGCATCAATTTCGGAGAATTTGCGTGCTGGAAATCAGGGGATTACTGATGGAGACCTAGCTGCTGTTTCTAAGAATGCGAGTGAGATACGTGGCGCTTTAGGTATTTTAGGCTGCGACCCATTCGATACGAACTTTACAGCGACAGTAAGCAGTGATGTAACCGATGCCATGGATGGCGTTATTCAACTCATGTTGCGAGAACGAACATCTGCGCGTGATCGTAAGGATTTTGCCGCTTCAGATGCTATCCGTGATGGGTTACTCGCTTTAGGAATTACAATTGAGGACACTGCACAAGGGCCACGTTGGTCAATGACGGAAAAGAGTTAACGATGGCCGGAAATTCAACCCGCAAGGGCGCTATCCGCGCATCGAAAAAAGGGCCCTCTACAGGCACTGGCGGGAAAAATAAAAAACGCCTGAGTGGAAAAGGTCCTACTCCGAAAGCCGAAGATCGCCCATATCACGCAGCTGCAAAACGCAAGAAGGCTGTTGCAAAAAAGAGTGCTAGTAAAACCACTAGTACTCGCAGTGATGGAAAAGAGATTAGAACTGTTCGCGCACCACGAGGTGATCGCCCGAGAGGTGAAATTGTTGCTGGTCGAAATGCAGTCCTTGAAGCACTTCGTGAGAGTGTTCCAGCAACAGAATTACTAGTTGCGCGCAGCATTGACGTTGATGACCGAGTAGCAGAATCATTAAAGCTGGCGCTTCATTTAGGTTTACCTATTCGTGAAGCACATCGCGCAGAAGTTGAAGGAATTTCTCCAAATAGCCAAGGAATTATTCTGGCAATTAAACCATTTCAATACTCAAGCTTTGAAGAAATTATGCAGCGAGCAAAATATCCAGCTCTAATAGTTGCCCTCGATGGTGTAACTGATCCCCGAAATCTCGGAGCAATCATTCGAAGTGCAGCAGCTTTTGGTGCTGCTGGAGTGATTATGACTGAAAGACGCGCAGCATCCATGACTGCGTCTGCATGGAAATCTTCAGCTGGAGCGGCAGCACGTTTGCCAATTGCACAGGTTACAAATCTTGCACGAACTATTGATGCAGCAAAGAAAGAGGGACTCTTTGTTGTGGGCCTTGATGGCGAATCAGAAGACTTAATTAGCACAATGAAAGTTGCTACTGAAGCAATAATGATTGTGGTTGGCAGTGAAGGAAAAGGTCTAGCCCGGTTAACGCGTGAAAAGTGTGACCTAGTTATTTCAATTCCCATTAGTGCTACTACCGAGTCACTCAACGCTAGCGTTGCAACAGCGATAGCTCTTTTCTTTGTGGATCAGGCACGACGGAAGCGTTAATTTCATGGTTTTTTCAAGGTTTATAGCTATCGGAGACTCTTACTCCGAAGGTATGTGCGATACGAAAAAGTACGGTAATTACAGGGGTTGGGCCGATCGAGTTGCCGATGTCATGGCAGCCCATCACCCAGATTTCACGTATGCAAACTTAGCAATTCGTGGAAAATTGCTGCGCCAAGTACTTGATGAGCAACTTGATGCAGCAATTGTTCAAGTTAATGGTCCGCAGACCTTAATTTCTTTTCATGCGGGAGCCAACGATGTTATTCGCCCGGGATATAAACCTGAAGTCGCACTACCACTTTATGCTGAAGCTGTGCGACGGTTAGCTGCATCAGGTGCCACATTGTTATTGTTCACGGTTTTAGAGAAAACCGGAAATACAGGTCGTACTGCGAAAATGTGGGAGCAGAGATTTAGCGAATTTAATCGCAATGTAAGAGCCGTTGGTTTGGAAGTTGGAGCAATAATTGCTGATGCTAATGAAGAACCAGCATTTAGTGATCGTAGATTTCTAGCTTTTGATCGACTGCACTTAAATGCTTTGGGTCATGAGCGAGTTTCACAAGCAGTTCTTGAATTGATTGACCTACCCTTTGATCCGGGTTGGCGTAAACCTTTGCCACCGGCAAAGCAACAGCCCAAAATCTTTAAAGCCATATTTACAACACTTTGGTTTATAACTTTTGCCTTGCCATGGATGTGGCGACGTGCGCGTGGTAAATCATCTGGTGATGGCAGAAGCTGTAAATATCCAATCGCAATTAATTGGCCATTGACGCACTTAGATTGAGGTAAGCGTCCACTCCCACGTATGTGTTCCAGGTTTAATGATGTAAGCAGCAATTGTGTCTGGCCCACATGATGCGGTTCCAACGCCGCGGTGTGCGCCATCAATGTGAACAACTGTGTTTCCACTCGGAGTGATATCTACGTGGTGGGTCGTGTCTGCCAAACTTACTGCGCGATGCGGAGTCACAGAAACTTGAAGTGGCCTTGAAAGCTGCACTCTAACTCCTTGCCCGGCAGCATTTGTGAGTTCAAACCAACGAACGCCACTGTGCCCACCATTTTCCTGCGGACGTATATATGGAACATATTGGGCCATAACAGAGGAAAAGTATCGTCCGATTCGGGCAATTTTTCGATCAGGATAGGTCTCATGTGGGCCAGAACCAAACCAAGTGAAATCTGAAAGTGACCCATCCAATTCAAAATTGATACCAACGCGTGCTACATCGTTTAACTTTTTAGGGAGTACAACACGCTCTTTCACTTTGAATCCATTAGCTACAGGGGTAATTACTTGAGAGTGTTTAACTTGGATACCAGAACTCGTTTGCCACGTATTTGAAATCGTTGTGCGAGAACTACTTTCTGAGATAACACAGTCGGTGCGATCTAAATCGCGCAAACCCCAGCGATTCCACTTTGTTGCAATATGACCAATGCGATCATTATCAGTCGGAGCACGCCATAAAGATAGTACAGGCGCTGATACTCCGTGAGGCATCACAATGAGACCGTTCTCATCGATTGCATGTGGATAAAGGGTTGACTCAGGAGCTGCCTTAATACTCAGAGGGCGTGAGGGAAGCGGGAATTGGTTCCACCCAACTTCACTCATCGGATGTGACCAAACGGTGCTTGCTATTCGCACAAGCATGAAGTTTATAAATCGCTCTCCTGCGACCTCTGATTTCTTCAGCAATGCAGACTTAATTAAAAAAGTGGAAGTTTTACGCGGTCCAACCTTCGGCATCTTTACGCGACCAGTTTCAGATATCACCCCATCGCAAGTAATTGACCAATGGAGTTCAAACCCACTCAAATCATTAAAAAAGTTCTTGTTAAAAATATTGAAAGTACCAGTCGACGGATTTGATGAACTGATACTTGCTGGCGCAGCTATCGCTTTAAACTCATGCATAGCAGGCTTTGCGGTGCGGTCAGGGAAGACCATTCCATCACAACAGAAATTTCCATCATGGCGAACTTCGCCAAAATCTCCGCCATAGGCATTGCGTGTACTTCCATCTGGCATTGTTTGCACAGGCCCGTGATCCCAGAACTCCCAAATGAATCCACCCTGTAGACCTGGAGTAGATTCAATAACTTGCCAATATTCAGCCAAAGTTCCATTTGAATTACCCATTGCATGGGAATACTCACACATAATCAACGGACGATCCGCTTTTTTGGACGTTGCATATTCTTTTATTGCATTAATTGATGGATACATAGGACAAATAACATCTGTTAATGAATGGCTTCCCATCCAATTCCCACGGATTCCACCCTCATAATGAAGTGGACGCGATGGATCAAAAGATCGAGCGTATGCCGCCGCCGCTTCGTGATTAACGCCAGCACCAGATTCATTTCCGAGTGACCACATAATTGCTGCAGGATGGTGGATGTCGCGTTGAATCATTCTTCCAACTCGATCAACAAATGCGCTCAAATACTTTGCGTCATCACATATTGAAGAAATAAATGCATGGGCTTCTATATTGGCTTCACCAATAACATAGAACCCAAGTTCATCACACAAATCTAGGAATGCAGGATCATTGGGATAATGAGACGTACGGACTGCATTGAAGTTCCAACGCTTGAGTTCCAGTAAATCTTCACGCATGTCATCACGAGTTAAGGCTCGACCCGTATAACGATTGAAATCGTGTCGATTAATGCCATAAAAAGTAACGGCTTTTCCATTCACCAATAATTCTCGGCCAACCACTTTTACGGATCTAAAACCGATTCGCTGAGAAGAGACTTCTATAACTCGTCCTGTTGGGTCGCACAATTCAATCT